>NZ_JBXWQU010000021.1:0-264361 GCF_059612545.1 Ruegeria sp. SAZD011
ATATACAGACGATCAATCCGTCGAAACGAACCAAACCGCCCACATATCTCTTCAGTCATCCAATAATGTCAAAGAGCACTGCCACCCGAAGGCCAAAAACAAGACCGATGCGCCAATCCCTCAGCGCGCCCGCCCCGCTCATTCCTCGAATGCCGCCGTCTCTCCAGCGTGTCCGGCCGTCTCTCCGACCCGTCCGCAGCACCTCAGCGCCGCCGGTGAAGGGGGTTCTAGGCCCAACCAAAAAGAGTCGCAAGCACAAAAATACAAAAATCTCAAAAAATCTCAAAATAAGGGGAAGCCATTGATTTATCATAATTTTCTAAGAAAGCTCTGGTTCAGCCTCCTGCAAATCATCCGGCGACCCGGTAAAACAGGTGTCTTGCGGTTGTGTCACGGATGTATCCTCCTGCCCACGCCTGTGGCGCCACCATCGCTCATCCAGCGTTCCCTTGCAGTTTCGGCGATGGATCGCCCTATCTGGCCCGGCTGGTCGGGCGTTCCCCTTCTCCATGATCGATAAACGGGGCAAGGCTCGCCGTGAACGTTTCCAGGAAATCCAGAACGAGGGGAGACAGGCTTCCGGTGACCGGCCGCAAGAGCGAGAGGCGATGCGTGATCCGGGGAGCAAAGGGGCGGATCACCAGACCCCGGTCACGATACTGCTCAGCGTCCAGTGCCGAGAGCACCGCCGCTCCCTGACCCTCGGCCACAATGGTGCAGGCCGTAGTGAACTGACGCACCTCGATCCACGAGGTCAACTCTACCTCGCAATCGGTGAAAGCCTGCGCCAGACGCCGATAGAAGGGGCTGTCGCGCCGGGAATGAATGATCTTCTCGCCGCGCAAATCGTGCGGTGTGATCTCGCTGCGTTCCGCAAGCGGGTGGCCCGGCGGCAGGATACAGACGGTGCGGATCGGTATATCCGTGCTCTCGGTGGCTGGATGCCCCGAGAACCCATCCGTGAGCGCACAGTCGTATTGCTGGCCGACGATCCATTCCAGGATGCGTTCCGGCCGGTCGGGTTCCAGCGTAACGGTAACGCCCGGCCTGTCCTTCAGAAACGCGGTCAGGACCTTCGGGAGATGGCTTGTGGCGAAACCCGGCAAACAGGCGATGCGCAGATGGCCTGCGGTGCGGTCCTTGAGATTGTGGCGCAGGTCTTCGAGATGGGCGAGCCCCTCGAAGACACGATTGATCTCGGCCAGCATATAGCGCGATTCGGGAGTCGGGCGCATACTGCCGCCCTCGCGCACGAAGAGCGGGAATTCGACCGAGGCCGAGAAGTCCGCAAGCAACCGGCTCGCGGCGGGTTGCGAGATTCCCAATTGCTGCGCTGCACGTGTGATCGAGCCCGTCTGGGCCACAGCGCGAAACGCCTCCAACTGTCTGAGCTTGAAATTCAAGACTTTCCCCTTTCTTCGCGCATGCAGCAATCAGGTCATGGATCACCCAACCATAACATTATACTATGCGAATGTTCATAAAACTTTTGCTTGAGTTATTTTTTTCCCTGCGCAACCATCCGCCCGTCCATGAACCCCGGGAGGTTGATATGACTTGTAAAATCCTGACACTGAGCGCATCGGCGCTGGTCCTGACGACCGGCATGGCCTTTGCGCAAACCGAAATCCAGTGGTGGCACGCGATGGGTGGCACCAATGGCGAGCGCGTCGACAAGATCGCCGCCGACTTCAATGCCAGCCAGTCCGAGTACAAGGTCGTGCCGACCTACAAGGGCAACTATACCGAAACCATGACCGCTGCCGTGGCCGCCTTCCGCGCCAAGGAACATCCGCATCTGGTGCAGGTTTTCGAGGTCGGCACCGCCACCATGATGGCCGCGAAGGGCGCGATCTATCCTGTCGAGCAGCTGATGTCCGACGCGGGCGAGCCGTTCGACAAGTCCGACTATCTGCCGGCGGTGATCTCGTATTACCAGACCCCCGAGGGCGAGCTTTTGTCGATGCCCTTCAACAGCTCGACCCCGGTCCTGTGGTACAATGCCGACGCGCTCAAGGCCGCCGGCGTCGAGGTGCCGAAAACCTGGGACGACATGAAGACTGCCGCTCAGGCGCTGGTCGACAGCGGCATGGATTGCGGTTTCTCCTTTGGCTGGCAGTCCTGGGTCATGATCGAGAACTACTCGGCATGGCACAACATGGCCATGGGGACCAAGGAAAACGGTTTTGCCGGGTTCGACACCGAGTTCACCTTCAACAATGAAAAGGTCGCCGCGCGCCTTGACGATATCGCAGCGATGAGCAACGGCAACCTGTTCAAATATGGCGGTCGCCGGGGTGACAGCCTGCCGATGTTCACCAATGGTGAATGCGGCATGTGGATGAATTCGTCGGCCTATTACGGCTCGATCAAGGGGCAGGCGCAGTTCGAGTTCGGCCAGACCATGCTGCCGCTGGACACCGCCGTAGCGGATGCGCCGCAGAACTCGATCATCGGCGGCGCGACGCTCTGGGCACTGGCCGGGCACGATGCCGAGGAATACAAGGGTCTGGCCAAGTTCATGACCTATCTGTCCTCGCCCGAGGTGCAGGCCTGGTGGCATCAGGAGACCGGCTATGTACCGATCACCACAGCTGCCTATGAACTGTCCAAGGAGCAGGGCTTCTATGACAGCAACCCCGGAACCGACACCGCGATCCAGCAGCTGAGCCTGAACACTCCTACCGCGAATTCGCGCGGGATCCGGTTCGGCAATTTCGTTCAAGTCCGCGACGTGATCAACGAAGAGCTTGAAGCGCTCTGGGCCGGTGACAAGACGGCAGCCCAGGCACTGGACGCAGCGGTCGAACGCGGCAATGGCCTGCTGCGCAAGTTCGAACGCTCGGCCAACTGACCTGAGCCTGCAAGACCCGGCATCCGGCGGTATCAGTCCGCCGGATGCCCCGCCGTTTCCGGCCCTGAGACGACGAGACCCCGATGCTCAAACGTGTCCATTTTCCCAGCTCGCTGCTACCCTATCTGCTGGTGGCACCGCAAATCCTGATCACGCTGGTCTTTTTCATCTGGCCCGCCAGTCAGGCGGTGTATCAGTCGTTCCTGATCGAGGATGCGTTCGGCCTGTCGACCGAATTCGTCTGGTTCGAGAACTTCGAACTTTTGGTCGACGATGAGCAGTATCTGCAAAGCTTTGGCCGGACGATCCTGTTCTCGGCCGCCGTCGCGGTTCTATCCATGGGCAGCGCCCTGGTGCTGGCCGGTTTCGCCGACCGCGTGGTGCGTGGCGCGACCACCTATCGTACGCTGATGATCTGGCCCTATGCGGTGGCACCGGTGCTGGCCGGGGCGCTTTGGGTGTTCATGTTCAACCCGACACTGGGCATCTTTCCTTTCCTGCTCGATATGGTCGGGATCGACTGGAACCACTATCTGAATGGCACCCAGGCGATGATGCTGGTGATCTTTGCTGCCGCTTGGAAGCAGATTGCCTATAACTTCCTGTTCTATCTCGCCGCCATGCAGTCGATCCCGCGCTCACTGATCGAGGCGGCGGCGATTGACGGCGCCGGGCCGGTGCGCCGCTTTGTCGATCACATCTTCCCGCTGATCTCGCCCACCACCTTCTTCCTGCTGGTGATCAATGCGGTCTACGCCTTCTTTGACACGTTCGGCATCATCCATGCTGTCACCCAGGGTGGACCGGCCAACGCGACCACGATCCTGGTCTACAAGGTATACAATGACGGGTTCGTCGGTCTCGATCTGGGCGGTTCGGCGGCGCAATCCGTGATCCTGATGGTCATGGTGATTGCCATGACCGTGGTCCAGTTCCGCTATATCGAACGCAAGGTGGAATACTGATGGTCGAAAATCGCCCCATTCTGAATGTCATCACCCATCTTGTCCTGATCCTCGGCATCGTGATCGTTGCCCTGCCTATCTGGATCACCTTTGTCGCCGCCACCCATGATGCGGTGCGCATGACACAGGCGCCGATCCCGATGCTGCCGGGCGGGCATTTCTGGGAGAATTTCACCCAGACCCTCTTTGGCTCTGGCCTGAGCGGAACCGAAACTGCCCCGGTCTGGCGAATGCTACTCAACAGCCTGGCGATGGCAATGATGATCGCGCTTGGAAAGATCGCGATCTCGCTGATCTCGGCCTTTGCCATCGTCTACTTCAAGTTTCCCTTCCGCATGTTCTTTTTCTGGCTGATCTTCGTCACCCTGATGCTGCCGGTCGAGGTGCGCATCCTGCCCACATTCGAGGTGGTGGCCGATCTGGGCATGCTGAACAGCTATTGGGGGTTGTCGATCCCGCTGATCGCCTCGGCCACGGCGACGTTCATGTTCCGACAGGTCTTTTTGACCATCCCCGACGAGATGCTGGAAAGCGCCCGGATCGACGGGGCAGGCCCGCTCAGGTTCTTCTGGGATATCCTTGTTCCGCTGTCCCGCACCAATATCGCGGCGCTGTTCGTGATCCTCTTCATCTACGGCTGGAACCAGTATCTGTGGCCACTGCTGATCACCACCGATACCGACATGACCACCATCGTGATGAGCATCAAGCAGATGCTGGAGGCGGCGGAACAGTCGCCACAATGGAACATCATCATGATGACCGCGCTGCTGGCGATGCTGCCACCGGTCTTTGTGGTGATCGCAATGCAAAAGCTCTTTGTTCAGGGCCTGACAGAGACCGACAAATAGGCAGACGACCATGGCATCCATTACTCTCGACAATCTCGTAAAGGCCTATGGCGACACCGAGGTTCTGCATCATGTGGCGGGCCGGATCGAAGATGGCGAGTTCATCGTCATCGTCGGCCCGTCGGGCTGCGGCAAGTCCACGCTCTTGCGCATGGTCGCAGGGCTCGAGACCGTCACCGCCGGGCAGATCAGCATCGGCGATCGCGTGGTCAATCAGCTGGAGCCTGCCGACCGCGATATCGCCATGGTGTTCCAGAACTATGCGCTCTACCCGCATATGTCGGTGCGCGAGAACATGGCATATGGGCTCAAGATCCGGAAGATTTCCAAGGACGAGATTGCCCGCCGCGTCGAAGAGGCCGCCGATATCCTGGAACTGCGCCCCTATCTGGATCGCAAGCCGCGGCAGTTGTCGGGCGGCCAGCGGCAGAGGGTCGCCATGGGCCGCGCCATCGTGCGCAATCCGCAGGTTTTTCTGTTCGACGAGCCGCTGTCGAACCTTGACGCCAAACTGAGGGTGCAGATGCGGCTGGAAATCCGCAAGCTGCAACAGCGTCTTGGGGTGACCTCGATCTATGTCACTCACGATCAGGTCGAGGCGATGACACTGGGCGACCGGTTGATGGTGCTGAATGGCGGTTACGTGGAGCAGTTCGGCACGCCGATCGAGCTTTATGACCGCCCCGCCACGACCTTTGTCGCCGGCTTCATCGGCAGCCCGGCGATGAACTTTCTGCCTGCCACCGCCGCCGAAGGTTCCGTCACCCTGGCCAATGGCGCCCGGATCGCGGGGGCTGGCACGGCGCAGGGGGCGGTCACGCTGGGACTACGGCCCGAACACCTGTTGCCCGACGATGACGGGCCGGTGCGGGTACGTGTGGAGTTGGTTGAACAGCTGGGCGCAAACTCGCTGCTGCACGGCCAACTTGACGGAACCGAGACAGAAATGGTGGTCAGCATGCCTGGTCACATGTCGGCGGCTGCTGGATCGGTGATGAGGTTCACCCCGACGGCTGACAGCCTGCACCTTTTCGATCCCGAAACCGGAAAGCGGATCAAAGCATGAGCACGTTTGCCCAACTTTCTGGGCTTCGCGGCGGTGCAGGCGTCGTGCGCGTCATCGGGCATCGCGGTGCGCGCGGGGTGATGCCGGAGAACACGCTCGAAGGCTTCTCCTTCACGCTCGCCACCGGGGTTCAGGTGCTTGAATTCGACGTGGTGATGACAGCTGACGGCGTGCCGGTCGTGACCCATAACCATCACCTCGCCAATTCGGCGACACGCGATGCGCAAGGCCGGTGGCTTACGGGAGCGGAGCGGAAGGTCGCCGAGATGACCTTTGCCGAGATCCGGTCCCTTGATGTTGGCGGCCTCGACGGTCGGACTGCCTACGGCAAACGCTTCCCCGACCAGGCCTTTCTGAGCGGTATCCGCGTACCCAGACTGGGCGACCTGCTCGACCTATGCGCAAGCCATGGCGATAACGCACCCTATCTGCTTCTGGAACTGAAATCGGATCCTGCGCTGATGCGCGACGACGCCGCGCGGGCCGATCTGGTGGCCGCCGCGGTGACCGATGTCCGACGCTACCGGTTGGAATCACGCACAGTGATGCACAGTTTTGACTGGGCACTACTGGACGAATGCCGCAGGCAGGCGCCGGATCTGCCGACGTCTTACCTCTCACAACTGCCGGAAAACGCGGATGACCCGGGAGAGGATTCGGCCAAATCGGTCGGACCCGACTATCAAGGACTGACCACAACCTTGCCACAGACGGTCGCAGCTGCCGGGGGCCAGCTGTGGTGTCCCTATTATCTGGACGTGACGCCCGAACTGGTGTCTGAGGCCCATGATCTGGGTCTGTCGGTGCTCACCTGGACCGTCAACGAAACCGACGACATCAGGCGGTTGGTCGCGACCGGGGTCGACGGGATCGTGACCGATTACCCGGGTCGAACACAACGGATTCTGATTGATATGGGGCTGACCTGGAACTGACGGAATTCTGCAAGAATTCCGCTTCGGAAAATTCAAGAATTTTCCGGGTCGTTTTCCGATCCGGAAAACGACGAGAGACATGCCGGCCCCACGACAACGCGGAGCCGGATTCGTTTCGGTTCAGATGTCGAACTTCACACCCTGCGCCAGCGGCAGTTCAGCGGAATAGTTCACCGTGTTGGTTTGCCGACGCATATAGGCCTTCCAGGCGTCCGAACCGCTTTCGCGGCCACCACCGGTCTCTTTTTCTCCGCCAAACGCCCCGCCGATCTCCGCTCCTGAGGGGCCGATATTGACATTGGCGATACCGCAATCGGAACCGGCCGCCGACAGGAACTGCTCGGCCTCGCGCATGTTCAACGTGAACACGCAGGACGACAATCCCTGTGGCACATCATTCTGGATCGCAACCGCTTCATCGAAATCGTCATAGCCCATCACATAAAGGATAGGGGCAAAGGTTTCGGTCTTTACCGTGGCGCTCTGCCCGGGCATCTCGACGATGGCGGGCTGCATGTAAACACCGCCCGCTGGCACACCCTCGGTGACGCGAACGCCCCCAAAGACCACGCCGCCCTCTGCCTCGGCCGATTTCAGCGCTGCGGTCATGGCTTTCCCCGATGCCTCGTCCACCAGTGGCCCGATGAGCGTTCCCTCGGCCAGCGGATTGCCAATGGGCAATCCTGCATAGGCCTTCTTCAGGCGCGCGACCAACTCGTCCTTGATCGAGTTATGCGCGATCAACCGGCGCAGCGTGGTACAGCGCTGACCGGCGGTTCCCACCGCCGAGAACACGATGGCGCGAACCGCCATTTCCAGATCGGCCGAGGGGCCGACAATCATCGCATTGTTGCCGCCCAGCTCCAGAATGCACTTGCCGAACCGTGCCGCTACAATGGGCGCCACGGCACGACCCATGCGCGTCGAACCGGTGGCCGAGATGATCGGCACCTCCTCGCTCTCGACCAATGCCTTGCCCAGATCGGCCCCACCGATCAGGGTCTGCAACAGTCCCTCGGGCGCATCGCCGAACCGTGCGACCGCCCTGTCAAAGATCTTCTGACAGGCAAGCGCCGTCAGCGGGGTCTTTTCCGACGGCTTCCAGATCACCGGATCGCCGCAGACAATCGCCAGCGCCGCGTTCCAGGACCAGACGGCAACGGGAAAGTTGAAGGCCGAGATCACGCCGACCGGTCCGGCCGGGTGCCAGGTTTCCATCATCCGGTGACCGGGGCGTTCGGATGCGATGGTCAGGCCATAAAGCTGCCGCGACAAGCCGACAGCGAAATCGCAGATATCGATCATCTCCTGCACTTCGCCCAGCCCTTCGGAGGTAATCTTGCCCGCCTCCCAACTGACCAGCGCGCCCAGCGCCTCTTTCGAGGCGCGCAGTTCTTCGCCCAGCAGGCGGATCAACTCACCCCGGCGCGGCGCCGGCACACTGCGCCAGCTCGTGAAGGCCGATTTGGCCCGGTCCAGCACCGCACCCATTTCGGACAACGGCGTTTCATGTACTTCGCCCAGCACGCGCCCATCTATCGGAGAGGCGACGCGGATGCTGCCCCCGGTCAGGTCGGCGGCACCAACGCCCAGTTGCTGCAATACGGTTTCAGCGGTCATGACGATATCTTTCATGTTTCAAGCAGCCTTGTTCTGTGCAGTCAGATCGCCCGCCCGATACAGGCGGCCGAATTCGGTTTCGAGGAAATCGGCGAACTTGACCTGTTCCTGCCGGACAAACCCTTTGGCGGGCAGCGTTCCGGTCCGCATCAGGTCGACCACGCCCAGCACACCGGCGGCGGTGGTGATCTGGATCGCGCTCCAGACCTGGCCGTCGATGACGCGGGAATAGGACTTGTTGATCAGGCTCTTTTCACGCAGCTGGCCGCCGATCCGCCCCTTGGCGGTGCAATAGACCAGCACCACATCCTGATCGGTGCGCGGCAACGCCGTTTCGAAAATGTCCTTGAGCAGGTCGCGGCGGCGCTCCAGCCCCAGATCGTTCAGAAGCAGGCGCAGGATATCGCGGTGCCCCGGATAGCGGATCGAGCGGTACGAGACCGCGCGCGCCTTGCCGTCCAGCGTTTCGGGCAGCGTGCCCAGCCCGCCCGAGGTGTTGAAGCATTCGTACTCCACCCCGTCATGGCCGAGGATCTCGTAATCCTCCAGCGGCGCGGTCTTGACCAGCTGGCCATTCACGATGGCATCGCAAGGGTTGCAGTATTCGTTGATCAGCCCGTCGGTGGACCAGGTCAGGTTGTATTTCAGCGCATTGGTCGGGTAGAGCGGCAGTGCCCCCACCCGCATGTGCAGGCTGTCGATCTCGTCGAACTCAGCCGCCAGTGCCGCCCCGGCGATGCCGACAAAGCCCGGTGCCAAACCGCATTGCGGCATGAACGCGGTCTGGCTGTCCTCGGCCAGGGCGCGCACCGCATTTGTTGCGGCCACATCCTCGGTCAGGTCGAAGTAATGGGCGCCAGCGGCCTTGGCCGCCTTGGCGATGACCGGCGTCAGAAAGAAGGGCGCGGCAGAGATTACCGCATCGAACCCGCCCAGCGCCTTGGCCAGCCCGGCCTCATCCTTGGCATCCACCTGTTTGGTTGCAACCCCCATCCGGTTCAGCACCGCCAGCGCGGCCAGATCATGATCTGCCACGGTGACCGAATAATGGGATGAAGTCTTGAGCAAAGCGGCGATCATCTGGCCGATCTTTCCGGCCCCGACGACACAAATATTCCAGCGCATGGCACGTCTCCTTGATACTTCTATCAGGATGGCGTGGCGGCTGTTCGATCTGTAGGGAGCAGAGTGTCGAAACGACTCGGATATCCGTTGTTATGACGGGTTTCTTGACATTATGTCAGGTTCGATCAATCCGCCGCCCAAAGACCACAAATGTATTTGTACGCAAGATGCCGGGAATGGCCCCAACTTCGTCGACCAGAATGTCCAGATCCTCGATCCGGGGCGCCTCGGCCGAGAGCAGCAGATCGTATTCGCCATTGATCGACAGGCACAGCTTGATCTCGGGATAGGATTCGAGCCGCTTGACGATGCGCGTGGTCTCTTTCTGCTGCACTTCCAGCAGCACGACGACCTGAACCTTGCTTTCATCCTGGGGTTCGCGCAGCACCACGGAATAGCCCGCGATCACGCCGCGCGCCTCCATCCGGGTGATGCGTTCGTGCACGGTGGTGCGGGCCACGCCCAGGCGCGTGGCGATCTTGGTGGTCGATTCGCGCGCATTGTGTTGCAGCGCCGCGACGATCTGACGGTCAAGCTGGTCCATGCCACTTCCTTGCCCCGCCGGATGGGGCGGCGCAAGGATTATCACGTGTGGCTTACAGTTCCAGAATGGTGCTGCCGGTGGTCTGGCGCGCTTCAAGTGCGCGATGGGCATCGGCCACCCGATCCAGCGGGAAACGCTGGTCGATCCGGATCTTGACCTCGCCGCCCGTCACCTTGCCAAACAGACGTCGCGCCATCGCCTGACAGGCGGCATGGTCGGCAATATGGGTAAAGAGCGTCGGGCGGGTGATCTTCAGACTGCCCTTTTGACCAAGGATACCAATGCTGATTGGCGGCACCGGCCCCGAGGCATTGCCAAAGGAAATCATCATGCCCAGTGGCTTGAGGCAGTCCAGCGACCCTTCGAACGTGTCCGCGCCGATCGAATCCATTACCACGTCGGCACCCTTGCCACCGGTCAGCTCTCGTACCCGATCGGTGAAATTCTCGGTCCGGTAATTGATGACATGGGTCGCCCCATGCGCCTTGGCCAGCGCGCATTTCTCGTCGCTGCCCGCCGTGCCGATCAGGGTGATGCCTTCGGATTTGGCCCATTGGCAGGCGATCAGGCCAACGCCGCCCGCCGCAGCATGGAACAGCACGGTATCGCCCCGCGACAAAGGCATGGTGCGATGGAAGAGGTAGTCGACCGTCAACCCCTTGAGCATCATCGCGGCCGCCTGATCGAAGGAGATCTCGTCAGGCAGCGGGCAAACCTGCGCCGCCGGCATCACCCGCGCCTCGGTATAGGCCCCCGGAGGGGTGGCGGCATAAGCGGCCCGGTCGCCCGGTTTCAGATGAGTGACCCCCTCGCCCACCGCCTCGACGACACCGGCCGCCTCCATCCCCAGCGCATGGGGAAGCGCCAAGGGATATAGCCCCGTGCGCTGATAGACGTCGATAAAGTTCAGCCCGCAGGCATGATGCCGGATACGCAATTCTCCTGGCCCCGGATCCCCCACGGGCAGGTCACGCAATTGCAGAACCTCGGGGCCGCCAAAGGCCTCGATCACCACGGTTTTTGCCGTCTCGCTCATCTGGGTCCTCCCTCGTTCGGAATAACCCTAGCAGGCGCGCCCGCCGGGACAAGCCGGACGGGCGGGATTTCAGGCGACCTTGAGAACGATCTTGCCGATATGACCCGAACTTTCCATCCGCGCATGGGCGGCGGCGGCCTCGCTCAGGTCGAACTCGCTATCCATGACCGGTGCAACCCGCCCCGCGTCAAGCAGCGGCCAGACCGCTTCGCGCAGGTCGCGGGCGATATCCGCCTTGGCCAGATCGCTTTGCGGGCGCAATGTGCTGCCGGTCAGGGTCAGCCGCTTGACCATCATCAGGGCAAAGTTCAACTCGACCACAGGCCCCTGAAGGAAAGCGATCTGCACCAACCGTCCATCCTCGGCCAACGCTTTGACATTGCGAGGAATATAATCGCCGCCCACCATGTCGAGGATCAGATCGGCGCCACCCTCGGCCCGCATCACCTTGACGAAATCCTCGTCGCGATAATTGATTGCCCGCTCGGCACCCAGGTCCAGGCAGGCGCGGCATTTGTCATCCGATCCGGCCGTGGCAAAGACCCGCGCGCCAAAGGCATGTGCCAGCTGAATCGCGGTCGTGCCGATCCCGCTGGACCCGCCATGCACCAGAAACCGCTCGCCCGCCTTGAGCCCACCACGGGTAAAGACATTGGACCAGACGGTGAAGAAGGTCTCGGGCAGGCACGCGGCCTCGCGCATGCTCATGCCTTGCGGTACCGGCAGGCAATGGGCGGCGGGCGTCACCACATAATCGGCATAGCCACCACCGGGCAGCAGCGCGCAGACCTTGTCGCCCACGGCAACATCTTCTGCACCCGGCCCCACCGCGACCACTTCGCCCGAGCATTCCAGCCCTGGCAGGTCACTGGCGCCGGGTGGTGGATCATAGGCCCCCGCCCGCTGCAACGCGTCGGGCCGGTTCACGCCGGCATAGGCGACCCTTATCACCACCTGGCCGTGGCCTGGCTGCGGCATAGGGCGCTGGGCCAGTTGCAAGACCTCGGGCCCGCCGGGTCGGGTGATTTCAACCGCACGCATCATTTCTGTCATGGACTGCATTCCTCCTGATCCTTGCCAATTGCCTAGCATCCGGACGGAAGCAGGCAAACAGCAAAGGCGCCGCAGCACGATCGTTGCAACGGCGCGCCCCGATCCTGGTCGAGTCATGCTCGGGCATCACTCGGATGTCGGGAACCGGTTGACATTCATTCAGGGCCTTTTGGGGCCGGCTGGTATTGTACCACTTGCTTATGTGAAGCGTGGCGAGCCTGAGTAGATGCAGATCTGTTCGATGCCATTTCTGCATTGCCACCGCTGCCCGTTCCGGCTCGTTGTCTGATCGGGTGTACGCCTCACGATCCATATTTCCGGCGAACCGGACAGAGCGCAACGTGACTTCGGCCGGCGCCGACCTTGGTTCGGACGCACCGGCGTCAATCCCGTTTTTGCACCCAGGTACTGGCCCGACCTTATGGGTGTAAGGACACTGGCTCAGAAATCCAGGTTCTCTACACTCAACGCATTCTGCTGAATGAACTCGCGGCGCGGTTCGACGGAATCGCCCATCAGCTTGGTAAAGATGTCGTCGGCCTCGACCATGTCATTGACCCGCACCTGCAACAGGGTGCGCGCATCGGGATCCAGCGTGGTTTCCCACAGCTGTTCCGGGTTCATCTCGCCCAGACCCTTGTAGCGTTGCAGCGTCAGGCCCTTTTCGCCCTCGTCCAGGATCGCCTTGAGCAGAGTCAGCGGGCCGTGAATCGCCTGGGTCCGGTCGCGGCGCACCAGCATCGCGGGCTGGGTATAGATCTCCTGCAAGCTGCGGGTAAAGCTGCCGGTCTTGCGCGCCTCGCCCGAGCGCAGCATCGGGCCGTCCAGCGTCCGCACCTCTTCGACGCCGCGCAGGATGCGGGCCAGCCGGATACCGTGATCCTGAGTGATCCGGCCCAGCCAACCGCGCTCATACTCCAGCGCGATCAGATCGAGTCGCGCGGCAACCTTGTCGGCCACCCCTTGCAGGTCGGCATCGACAGCACCGGCGACAAAGGCACCGGCCACGGCGGCCTGTTCCAGGATGTGGCGGGGATAATGGGTCGGGAAGGCATCGAGCACGCGTTTCAACTGACGCGCCTCATCCACCACGCGGGCCAGATCCTGGCCGACGATCTCTTCGCCATTGCCCAGCTTCAGCACCGCGCCCTCGACGCCCTGCTGGATCAGATAGTCGTCCAGCGCCGCCTGATCCTTGAGATAGACCTCGGACTTGCCGCGCGCGACCTTATACAGCGGCGGCTGCGCGATATAGAGATACCCGCCCTCGATCAGTTCCGGCATCTGCCGGTAGAAGAAGGTGAGCAGCAGGGTGCGGATATGCGCGCCGTCGACATCGGCGTCGGTCATGATGACGATCTTGTGGTAGCGCAGCTTGTCGATGTTGAATTCATCCCGCCCGATACCGGTGCCCAGCGCCATCACCAGGTTGCCGATCTCCTGGCTGCTGAGCATCCGGTCGAACCGCGCCCTCTCCACGTTCAGGATCTTGCCGCGCAGAGGCAGCACCGCCTGCGTACGACGGTCGCGCCCGGTCTGGGCCGAGCCGCCGGCGCTGTCACCCTCGACCAGGAACACTTCGGTCTTGGACGGGTCCTTTTCCGAACAATCCTTGAGCTTGCCAGCGAGGTAGTTCACATCCATCGCCGTCTTGCGCCGGGTCAGTTCGCGCGCCTTGCGGGCGGCCTCGCGGGCCAGCGCGGCCTCGATGATCTTGCCGACGATCTGCTTGGCCTCGTTCGGGTTCTCCTCGAACCACTCAGCCAGTTTCTCGTTCACCAGGTTCTCGACCGCCGGGCGCACCTCGGAGGAAACCAGCTTGTCCTTGGTCTGGGACGAGAATTTCGGATCGGGCACCTTGACCGACAGCACACAGGTCAGCCCCTCGCGCGCATCATCACCGGTAAAGTTGATCTTTTCCTTTTTCGCGATGCCGCTTGATTGGGCATAGTTGTTGATGGTGCGCGTCAGCGCGCCACGAAAACCTGCGACATGGGTGCCGCCATCGCGCTGCGGGATGTTGTTGGTAAAGGGCAGCACCGTCTCGTGATAGCTGTCGTTCCACCACATCGCGATCTCGACGCCGATATCGTCGCGCTCGCCCTTGAAATAGATCGGCACCGGCATGACCGGCGTTTTCGAGCGGTCCAGATATTTGACGAACTCGCGCACGCCGCCTTCGTAGAACAGCTCGGTTTCCAGCCGCTCGGCCGGGCGCTCGTCGATCAGGATGATGCGCACACCCGAGTTCAGGAAGGCGAGTTCGCGCAGGCGCTTTTCCAGCGTCTCGAACACATAGTCGAGGTTCGAGAATGTTGTGGTCGAGGCAAGGAAGCGAACCTCGGTCCCTGTGCGGTCGCCGCACTCTCCGACCACCCGCAGATGTTCGACCGTATCGCCCCGCTCGAACCGGGCGACATGCTCCTTGCCGTGGCGCCAGATACGCAATTCCAGCCAGTCGCTGAGCGCGTTCACCACCGAGACACCCACGCCGTGCAGACCGCCCGACACCTTGTAGGAGTTGCTGTCGAACTTGCCACCCGCATGCAGCTGGGTCATGATCACCTCGGCGGCCGAAACCCCCTCTTCGGCGTGTATATCCACCGGAATCCCACGACCGTTATCGGCGACGGAAACGCTGCTGTCGGCGTGAATTCTCACCGTTACATGGTCGGCATGGCCCGCCAGCGCCTCGTCGATACCGTTATCGACGACCTCATAAACCATGTGATGCAGGCCCGAGCCGTCATCGGTATCGCCGATATACATCCCGGGCCGCTTACGCACGGCCTCCAAGCCCTTGAGAACTTTGATGGAATCGGCACCGTACTCATTTCCGGGTTGCTCGATTTCGGACATTCGCGCATTCCTTCGTATTTTTGTGATTTTATACGAAACCTGCAGGGGAATGTCACGGCCCGGGCCTGATTTTCAGCAATTGTTTCAGGCTGCTTTCGCACCCATCTGCGCCGCCTTTCGCAACCATTTTCCAACCCGGTCTCCACCGGCGCCCGTCGCGGGTGCGAAGGTGGAGAAACGAGCGGGTTTGATCCCGACAAAACCCAGGATTTGGCGAGCCAACACCTTCTTGATCGCGTTGGAATAGAACAGGCCCAACAGCATCGCAGGCGTGTCCGACGTCATCAGCACCCGCGCCGTGCGCCCTGTCAACAGCGGCGCCGGGACACCCATGAAATTGGTATTGCGCGTGTCAAAGGCCCGGCCCGGCAAGAGCGCGCGGTCGAACAGCCCCTTCAGCTTGGCCGGGATCGCCCCCCACCAGAGCGGCGTCGCCAGCACCACGTGCTCCGCCCATTCCAGATCGTTCAGAAACTCCTCCAGTTCGGGTTCCAACGGCTTGGTGTTTTCATATCCACCCTCACCGTAATCCATATCGAAGCGCATCTGGGATAAGTCATGATAGCGTACTTGGTGCCCACCGTCGCGTGCCGCCCCCGCATAGGCCTCGCACAGTGATTTCGACAGCGACGTTTGGCCCGGATGGCCGTTGAGAACGATGATTTTCCGAGTAGACATTTGCGCAGACCCTCTGCAAAAGTGACCTTGGTCAATTTAAATACGTCAAAGTTGACCGTGGTCAATATTAATTATTGACCACGGTCAACTTTTTGAAAGGATGCCCATGACCCGCCCGCCGCAGAAACGCCGCCTGGAAACCCGCGCCCGCCTGTTAGCAGAGGCCGCGCGCCTGATCCAAGCGCAGGGATATGCAGGGCTGCGGGTCGAGGACGTGGTCGAGGCCGCTGGCGTCGCCAAGGGCACGCTGTTTTCCCATTTCACCGACAAGGATGGATTGTTGGCCGTCCTGATCGGCGCCGAGGTGATGCGCCTGATCGACGACATGGAGGCCGCCACCCGCCCCCAGGACCTGCCCCAGTTGATGGAGCGATTGTCCCCCCTGCTGGATTTCGTGGCCAGTGACCGGGTGATCTTTGACTTGCTGCTGCGCTATTCCGGCTCCACCGGCGCCGAACGGGACGAGGTGGTGACAGAGGGATTTTATCGTCAAATCGACCTCTGGTCGGGTTGGATCGCCAGTATGCAGGCGACGGGCGCAATTCGCGATGACCATCCCCCCGCTCTGCTGGCCGAAGGCATTCAGGCCTTTCTCAACCAGGTCATCGCGATCCGTTTCTGTCAGGGGGATCAGGCCACCGGAACGCCCGCCGAGGCCTTGCATCCCTTTCTGGCCGCCTGGCTGATCACGTAAAGGGCAGGATCAACCCCACCACGATCAGCATGGCTCCTGCCGTCAGGTTCATCCGTCTCAATGCGCGGGGCGAGTTCAGCACTCGCCGCACCCGATCGACAAAGGCCGCCAGCATCAGGTTTCCCACCAGTGGTACCACCTGAGACACCGCCACGATGGCGACAAGGTCGGTGGTGGTGATATCGGACAGATCAAAGAAGCCCGGCAAAATCCCCATATAGAACAACACCGCCTTGGGGTTCCCCAGGATCACCACCAGCCCCGCCAGAAACCCGGCCCAGATACCAGGCCGGGTCAACCGGTTGTCACTGGCGATGGTCCGATCTGCGTTGCGAATCGTGACGATCCCCAAGGTGACAAAGACCAGCACCGCAACCACCTTCAGCACCAGCGCGATCTGGGTCGAGGCAGCCGTGATCCAGCCGATACCCAGAACCGCCAGAACAGGCCACAGGCTGTCACCCACCACGACACCTAGCGTCAGAGGCCACGCCGCCTGAAATCCGCCCGACAGGGTACGCGCCGTCAATGCCAGCCAGACCGGGCCAGGCGTCAGGAACAGCACGAAAACCGCCCCCGCATAAAGTGCCAGGTCGATCGCCGAAAGCGTCATGTTTCTACCATCTCCGATTCACCGTTATGCTCGACCAGCGCTATGGTCTGCGCTCGCGTGCCGAGTTCGGCAAACAGTTCAGGCCCGGTACCGGTCATCCAGGCCTGCGCGCCCAGGGCACAAATCTCGTCATAAAGCACCGCGCGGCGACTGGCATCCAGATGGGCCGCGATCTCGTCCAACAACAGCACGGGCGGCGCCCCCACCTGTTGGGCCAGGGCGCGCGCATTGGCCAGGATCAGCGAGACCAACAGTGCTTTCTGCTCGCCGGTCGAACAATCACTCGCGGGCACCCCCTTGGCGGCATAGACACCGTACAGGTCGCTGCGATGCGGTCCAACCAATGTGCGCCCTGCCGCCAGATCGCGAAACCGGCTTTCGGCCAATGCCTCGCGCAGATCACCCTCGCTTTCCGGCAAGGCTCCTTCGGTCTGGGTCAGTTCCAGATCGGCTACCGGAAAGGCGGTTTCGGCCTGGGTCTGTGCCGCAGCCAACGCGGTTAGGGCGCTCTGGCGCGCAGCGTGAATTCGGTGTCCAGCCGCTGCCATCTGCGTTTCCAGCGCTAGATACCAATGCGCATCGCGTACCTGTTCGCGCAGCAGACGGTTGCGCTCGCGCATGGCCTTTTCATAGGTCAGTACAGCCTCGGCATGATCGGGCTCGAAACTCATGGTCATCCGGTCCAGGAATCGCCGCCGCCCCTCTGGCCCCTCGATCCACAAACGGTCCATCGAGGGCACCAGCCAGACCATCCGCACCAACCGGCCCAGCGCCACCTGGCTGGCAGCCTTGTCGTCGATCCGCACCTGACGCGCAGCGCCGCCCTCGGACCAGGTTTCAACTTCGTGCCGCTCGCCCCCAACGACGATCTCGGCGCTCAGCTTCCAACCCAGCGCTTCGGGGCGCCGGGTCATCTCGGCGGCGCTGGCCCGGCGCATGCCGCGCCCGGGCGAGAACATCGACACCGCCTCCAGGATATTGGTCTTGCCCGCGCCGTTGGGTCCATGTATTGCCACGGGCCGCGCGTCCAGCTTCAGCCGCAGCAACCGATGCGACCGGAAATGCGAGATCGTGATTGCGGTCAGGGCCAGTGCCATGACCCCTCCCTTCTTCTGTTCGAAAATACCTCCGCCGGAGGCATCGCGCGTCAGCGCGATCAGACGCGCATCGGCATGACCACGTAGACCGCGCTCTGATCATTGCCTTCGCGCATCAGGGTCGGATCCCCCGAAGAGTTGAACAGGAACACCGCGTTTTCGCGATCCACCTGGCTGGCAATTTCCAGCAGGTATTTCGCGTTGAACCCGATCTCCAGCCGCTCGTCGCCATAGGCGACGGCCAATTCCTCTTCAGCCGCACCGCTGTCGGGTGCGTTGACCGACAGGACCAGCTTGTCCTCTTCGAGTTGCAGCTTGACCGCGCGCGAACGCTCCGAGCTGACGGTGGCGACCCGGTCCACTGCCTTGGCGAATTCCGAGGCATCCACTTCGAGCCGCCTTGTATTCGCCTGCGGGATCACGCGAGTATAGTCGGGGAAGGTGCCGTCGATCACCTTGGAGGTCAGCGTGATGTCGGGTGTGGCAAAGCGGACCTTGGTCTCGCTTACCGATACGGCGATGTCCATCTCGTCATCGTCCAGCAACTTGCGCAGTTCGCCCACGGTCTTGCGAGGCACGATGACGCCGGGCATGTCCGTCGCACCTGCCGGCAGGTCCGCGTCGATCCGGGCCAGCCGATGACCATCGGTGGCTACGCAGCGCAGCACCTTGCCGCCATCGCCATCGGCCACATGCATGTAGACACCGTTCAGGTAATACCGGGTCTCTTCCGTCGAGATGGCGAATTTGGACTTGTCGAACAGACGCCGCAGAACCGCAGCGTTGGCGGTGAAATTCGACTGGTACTCCGACGACGCCATCACCGGGAAATCCTCGCGCGGCAGAGTGGCCAGCGAGAAGTTCGAGCGACCGGCATCGACGGTCAACCGGCCAGCCGCCGCATCTGCGGTAAGGGTGACCAGCGCTCCGTCCGGCAGCTTGCGCACGATCTCGTGCAGCGTTGTGGCCGATACGGTGGTGGCGCCAGGCCGTTCAATCATCGCGGGCGCCTTGTCGACCACTTCGATATCCAGGTCGGTGGCGCGGAACTGGACCCCTTCGCCTTCGGCCTCGATCAGCACATTGGCGAGGATCGGGATCGTGTTCCGGCGCTCGACAACCGATTGCGCTTGCGCAACGGCCTTGAGCAGGGCGCCGCGTTCGATGCTGATCTTCATGTCCCTTCATCCTCCGAATGGGCCGGGAAGGGCAAACTAGCGGGTTCCCCCTTCGACACAAGGCTTTTTTGGTTTTCTCGGGCCTAACGCCAACAGCGTCAAGAGGGCGCCCCCAGATGGGGCGCGATTATGGCATGGTTGCAATTCGGGAAAAGTGCTCGCGTAGCAGAAGCCCAATGGGCTTGCTGCGCGCATAGCGAAGTGCGGGATGGCCTTGCGGCCACCCCGCCTGGCCTCACGCCTCTAGCGCGCGGCGCAGCATCTCGACGTCTTCGGCAATCTGGCCGTCGGTCAACTTCAACTCTTCGATCCGCTTAACACCGTGCATTACCGTCGTGTGGTCACGCCCGCCAAAGCGGCGCCCGATCTCGGGCAGTGACCGGCTGGTCAGCTGCTTGCACAGATACATCGCCACCTGACGCGGCCGCGCGTAAGAGCGCAGACGTTTCGGGCCGATGATATCGCTCAGGCGGATGTTGTAGTAATCCGAAACTTTGCGCTGGATCTCCTCGACCGTGATCTTGCGCTCAGAGGCGCGCAGGACATCGGCCAGGCAATCCTGGGTCAGTTCCATGTCGATCTCGCGTCCGACCAGCGAGGCAAAGGCAAAGAGACGGGTCAGCGCCCCTTCGAGGACCCGCACATTGGTCGAGATCCGATGCGCCAGAAACTCCAGCACCCCATCCGCGATGACCAGATCGGGATAGGTGCTGCGATACATCTGCACCTTGGTTTGCAGAATGCCCAGGCGCAGCTCGTAGTCGGTGGGATGCAGATCCACCACCAGGCCGCATTGCAGGCGCGATTTCACGCGATCCTCGAGATCCTTGATCTCGCCCGGCGCGCGGTCTGCCGAGATGATGATCTGCTTGTTCTGGTCCACCAGCGCATTGAACGTGTGAAAGAACTCTTCCTGAGTGCTGTCCTTGCCGGCAATGAACTGCACATCATCCACCATTAGAACATCGACCGAGCGGAACAGATGCTTGAAATCCATCATCCGGCGCTCGCGCAGCGCCTGTACGAACCGGTACATGAACTGTTCCGCCGACAGATAGAGCACATTCAGTTCGGGTCGCTTCACCTTCAGCTCCCAAGCGATGGCATGCATCAGGTGGGTCTTACCCAGACCGACCCCGCCATAGAGGACCAGCGGATTGAAGGTGACCGGGCCTCCTTCGGACACCCGACGCGCGGCGGCATGGGCCAATTCGTTCGGCTTGCCGACCACAAAGCTGTCAAAGGTGAACCGCGGGTCCAATGGCGCGGCCTGCAACCCGTCCAACGCGTCAGAGGTCTCGGAAACACGCTGGGTCGGAGCCTCGGGCGCAGCCGCTGGCACTGAGGCGGGCCGCGCCGTGCGGGCTGGTCGCATCGGCGAGTTTGCAGCAACACGAAAAGCCAGTCTCTGAACCGCCTCTCCGGCGTTGTTCAGTTCGTACAGAATCAGATCCGAGAAGTTCTGGCTGACATAGTTCCCCATGAAGTTGGTCGGAACCGTAAAGACCGCGACCCCATTCTCAAGCGCCTGAAACTCAAGCGGCTCGATCCAGGTCGTGAAATTGTTCTGCCCCACCGTCTTGAGCAATTTCTGACATAGCAGTCCCCATTTTTCTTGTGTCATCCAGCGCCTCACGCGTCCCGTTATCTGGCCGATTCCGGCCTTATTACCCATCAGTTTCGGCCAGTGGCCCGCCACGGTTCACTCAAAGCGCGCATAACAGCCCCTGCCACCCAAATCGGGCGCAAGCTGTCAAACAAGCATAGGGTTACGCATCGGCAACAGGTCATGACTGCCCCGAAAGGGCGCAGATCAAAACCTGTTACAAATACATAACACACTCAAATAGACAGGGTGGAAGCCCGAGCAGCTCGGTCCCCACAGAGATCGAAAGCGATGACAATCGTACGCTTTCGCCTTCCTTTCACGTGACCCGATGCCCGTCGGACCGTCGTGAAGGACGCCTGTCCCCCCAAGCGAGTGAATCGCTGGAACAGTGGTAGCAAGTCGGTCTGCGGAGCGGCAACGAAACTATGATGTTGACTCGGGATTCACCTGCAAAGAATCTCTCGCAGTTGCGGCACCGGGACCTCGCTGCAACAGGCACGAAAAAAGGCGCTGCAGATGCAACGCCTTTTTCCAAAACCCCTTTCGGGGATTCGGGATCAGCCTCAGCCCAGCGCTTTGACGCGCGAGGACAGGCGGGACATTTTGCGGGATGCGGTGTTCTTGTGGAACACACCCTTGCTGACGCCGCGCATCAGTTCGGGCTGGGCCGCGCGCAGAGCGGCGGTTGCCGCATCCTTGTCACCCGAGGCGATGGCCTCTTCGACCTTGCGCAGGAAGGTACGGATGCGCGAACGGCGGGCTTTGTTGATGGCGAAGCGCTTTTCGTTCTGACGGGCGCGCTTTGCTGCCTGGGGCGAATTTGCCATGTTTTCTGACCTTTACTCGGGTTCGGTTCTGTTCATGTCACGCAATGACGCCCCTCTCCCGGATCAGTCTCACCGGTGTGATTCTAGCCAGAGCGGGCCCCACGCGCATGTATGACGGCGGCATGTAACGAAAAGGGCGGCAAAAGCCAAGCCCCCATCCGCCAAAACGTCAACAGGCGGGACCGCGCCCGCCTGTTGCACTGATTCCTTGACGCAACGTCACTTGTCGCGAAACTGTGCCGCCCGTTTTTCCAGGAACGCGGCCATGCCCTCTTTCTGGTCCTCGGTGGCGAACATCGAATGGAACACGCGGCGCTCGAACAGCAGCCCCTCGCTCAGCGTGGTCTCATAAGAGCGGTTGACCGCTTCCTTGACCGCAAAGGCGCTAATCATCGACTTCTCGGCAATCTTCTGGGCCGCGCTCAGCGCCTCTTCGACCAGCTTCTTGGCAGGCACCACGCGACTGACCAGCCCGGCGCGTTCGGCCTCTTCGGCATCCATGAAGCGCCCGGTCAGATTCAGGTCCATCGACTTGGACTTGCCCACCAGCCGGGTCAGGCGCTGGGTGCCGCCAATACCGGCGATCACGCCCAGATTGATCTCGGGCTGGCCGAACTTGGCGGTGTCCGCCGCGATGATGAAATCGCACAGCATCGCCAACTCGCAGCCACCGCCCAGCGCGTAACCCGCCACTGCCGCGATGATCGGCTTGCGGATGGCGCTGACGCGGTCATTGGCGGCCGCGAACAGGTTCTCGCTATACACCTCGACATAGGTCTTCTCAGACATCTCGCGGATATCGGCCCCGGCGGCAAACGCCTTGTCGCTGCCGGTGATCACGATGCAACGCACCTTGTCATTGCCATCGGCCTCTTCCAGCGCGGTGCAAAGCTCGCCCAACAACTGTGTGTTGAGCGCGTTCAGCGCATCGGGACGGTTCAGCCTGATCAGGGCTACGTGGTCTTCAACTTCGACGATGATCGTCTCAAAGGCCATGGGGCTTTCGCTCTCGGTTGTTCCGTTTCGAAACGATTCCTTATCATGGGCGAGAGATGGTTCAAGTTATCTTTGGCATTGCGCGCAGTAGAAGGATGAGCGACCCGACTGGGTGATTCTCTGCACCGTGCCGCCGCAACCCGGACGGCGACAGGGTTCCCCCTCGCGCCCGTAGACGTCGAAACTGTGCTGAAAATATCCAAGCTCGCCATCGGCTTGCCGAAAATCCTTCAGCGAGGATCCACCCGCTTCGATCGCCTCGGTCAGCACCTGACGGATGATTGGCACCAGCGCGGCCACCCGGACGGCAGCGATCTGTCCCGCCTTGCGACGCGGCGACACCCCAGCGCGGAACAGCGCCTCGCAGACATAGATATTTCCCAGCCCCGCGACGATTCCCTGATCCAGCAGGGCGGATTTGGCTGGGGTGTTCTTGCCCTTGAACGCGGCGATCAGGTGGTTTTCGTGGAAATCGTTGCCCAGTGGCTCAGGTCCCAGCACCATCAACAGCTTGTGATCTTCGGCGGTCGCGGTCGGCATCAGGTCCATCGCGCCGAACCGGCGCGGGTCGTTGAAGGTGATGCGGGCGCCGTTGTCCATGTGAAACACCACATGGTCATGTTTCTGCGCCGCAGGGTGGGTGTGCACGAACTGCCCCAGCGGATCGCCCGACACGGTCATCCGCCCCGACATGCCCAGATGGATCAACAGCGTCTCGCCCCCCGACAGATCGGCCAGGATGTATTTCGACCGCCGCCGCAAGCGCTCCACCCGCTGACCGGTCAGCCGCTCGGCCATCCGCGCAGGAAAGGGCCAGCGCAGGTCGGGCCGGTTGACCTCGGCCCGCGCGATCACCGCCCCCTCCATCGCGGGGGCCAATCCGCGCCGCACGGTCTCGACCTCGGGCAATTCAGGCATTAGACGCTCCTCATCCAAAGGGCCGCATTGTGCCCCGGTCTCAGCACCCTATAACAGGGGCGAAATGCGAGGAACGGCAAGACCCATGTCCGACAGATCCGACAAGACCACCCATTTCGGCTTTGAAACCGTGCCCGAGCATGAAAAGGCGGGACGGGTACAGGGCGTGTTCGGCTCGGTCGCCTCGAAATACGATGTCATGAACGATGTGATGTCGATGGGCATTCACCGGGTCTGGAAAGACGCGATGATGGACTGGCTGGCGCCGCGACCGGGCCAGCGGCTTTTGGATGTGGCGGGGGGGACCGGCGATATCTCGTTCCGGTTCCTGAAACGCGCGGGCCATGGCCATGCGACCGTTCTGGACCTGACCGAGCCGATGCTGGTCGAGGGCCGCAAACGGGCCGAGGCCGACCGCATGGCCGACAGTCTCGACTGGGTGGTGGGCGACGCCATGGCGTTGCCGTTCGAGGATAACACGTTCGACGTCTACACAATCTCTTTCGGCATCCGGAACGTGACCCGCCCGCAAGAGGCGCTGAACGAGGCCTACCGCGTGCTGCGCCCCGGTGGCCGCCTGATGGTGCTGGAGTTCAGCCAGTTGCCCAATGACGGGCTGCAAAAGCTCTATGATCTTTACAGTTTCAACGTGATCCCGCGCATGGGTCAGCTGATCGCCAATGACCGTGACAGCTATCAGTATCTGGTGGAATCGATCCGCAACTTCCCCGATCAGGAAACGTTCCTGGGCATGGTCCAGGCGGCGGGCTTCGGCAATGCCAAGTACCGCAACCTGAGCATGGGCATCGCCGCGCTGCATTCCGGCTGGAAGATCTGATCCATGCGCGGCCCCCATAACATCATCCGCCTGATCCGCACGGGCGCCACGCTGGAGCGCAACGGCGCCATGGGCGCGGTGCTGGATGCGTTCGACGCGCCGCGTCCGCTCCGCATTCTGGCCCGCGCTCTTGGCAAGCCGTTCCAATGGCTGGGCTTCAAGGGTGACCCCAGCTTGCCGCCGGCCACCCGCGCACTGATGGCGATGGGACCGGCCTATATCAAGTTCGGTCAGGTGCTTTCGACCCGGCCCGACGTGGTGGGTCAGGATCTGGCCGATCAGCTGCGCGTGTTGCAGGACCAGCTGCCACCCTTTCCCCGCGCCACCGCCATGCGCGAGGTGGAGCGGGAGCTGGGCCGCCCTCTCCCCGAGATGTTCAGCGAGTTCAGCGAGCCGATTGCGGCAGCGTCCATCGCCCAGGTGCACCGGGCGCGTCTGGCCGACAGCGGCGAGGATGTGGCGGTCAAGGTGCTGCGCCCCGGCATCGAGCGCGCCTTTCGCAAGGATGTGGACGCGTTCTATTTCGCCGCCCGCATCGTCGATCTGTTTGCCCCCGGCGCCCGCCGCCTGCGCCCGATGGAAGTGATCGAGCATTTCGATGGCGTGGTGCGTGGAGAGCTGGATTTGCGGCTGGAAAGTGCGGCCGCCTCGGAATTCGCCGACAACACCAAGGGGGATGCCGGGTTCCGCCTGCCGCCGGTGCGCTGGTCGCTCTCGGCGCGACGGGTGATGACGCTGGGCTGGGCCGATGGCGTGCCGTTGGGCGACAATGCCGCGCTGGACGCCGCCGGACACAACCGGCGCGATCTGGGTGAGCGGGTGCTGCGCCTGTTCCTGCTGCACGCGCTGCGCGATGGCTATTTCCATGCCGACATGCATCAGGGCAACCTGAAGGTCGCCGCCGATGGCGATATCATCGCTTATGACTTCGGCATCATGGGTCATATCGACGAATATACCCGCCGGGTCTATGCCGAGATCCTGTTCGGCTTCATCCGCCGCGATTACAAACGCGTGGCCGAGGTGCATTTCGAGGCCGGTTACGTGCCCGCCACCCAGGATGTCGACGAGTTTGCCCGCGCCTTGCGCGCGGTGGGCGAACCGATCTTTGGCATGGATGCGACCCATATCTCGATGGGTCGGCTGCTGAGCTACCTCTTCGAGGTCACCGAACGCTTCGGCATGGAAACCCGGACCGAGCTGATCCTGCTGCAACGCACCATGGTCGTGGTCGAGGGCGTGGCCCGTTCGCTCGACCCTCATATCAACATCTGGGAGGTCGCCCGCCCGGTGGTCGAGGATTACATCAAGCAATCCATCGGACCGCGCGCGGTGCTGGCCGATCTGGGCAAGACCGCGCTGGTGGTGGCCCGCTTCGGCCCGCGCCTGCCCGATCTGGTCGAACGGGCGCTGGTGGCGCAGTCGCAGCCGGGTCTGGACGAGAAACCGGGTCGCAGCACGGCGTTCTGGCCTGCCTTGGGTGGCGCGCTGATCGGTGGCGGCGTGGTGCTGCTGGCGAGCCTGCTCATGTGAGCGAGTGACAGGCGACGCCATCGTGCTAGGCTGCGCCCATGGCTCGCACCAATCCACATCGCCCCTTTGTGCCTGATCCCGAACAGGCAGCCCTTGCGCCCGGGATCAGCGGCAATGACATCAACGGGCTGGGCGAAGCAACGTTTCGCCGCCCGCGCATGGTCTATTGGGCACCCGACCCGGACGACATCCCGCATGGGCCGCTGCAACACTATTTCTACCGGCAATCGGCAAAAGAGCCTGACTTTGCCACCAGACGCGCCGCGCGACAGGCGGTGCTGGACGCCCCCCTGCCACCACTGGCCGACACCACAGTCATTCGCGCGCCCGCGGACTGGACTGCCGCGCTCGCACAATTCGTGGACAGCGGCGCCTGTGACCTGACCGGCGTCGCCGAGATGAACCCCGACTGGGTCTTCGAAGGCCACGAAATAACGCAATCCCGCGTCATCATGATCGGCGTGGCCCATGATTACGACGCCATCGCCACCGCGCCCAAGCCAAGCGCCGGGCTTGAGGTGATGACGCAATATACTCGCGCCGCACAGGCCGCCAAAACCATCGCCGGATGGCTTCGCCTGCAAGGCTGGCAGGCCGAGCCGCTGACCGGCCCGATGACCGGCGCGCTGGCGATGATCCCGCCCGCGCTGGCCTGTGGCTTTGGCGAGTTGGGCAAGCACGGGTCCATCATCAACCCCGATCTCGGCGCCTCGTTCCGCCTGTCGGCGGTGCTGACCGACGCGCCTTTTGCTCCAACGCCGGCGCAGGATCACGGTATCGACGGATTTTGCCAGAACTGCCGCATCTGTCAGGACGCCTGCCCGCCCGAGGCGCTGCTCGCAGAGAAACAAACCGTGCGCGGCGCGCGCAAGTGGTATGTCGATTTCGACAAATGCCTGCCCTTCTTCAACCAGACCCACGGCTGCGCCATCTGTATCGCCGAATGCCCCTGGTCGCGTCCGGGCATCGGCCCGAACCTGGCCGCGAAGCTGGCCCGGAAACGAGAAAGGGACGCGACCGGCTGATCGCGCCCCTGCTTCATTTCGCCCGAAATACTCCGGGGGTCTGGGGGCAGCGCCCCCAGCCTCTCCGCTCAGAGCCGCTCGATGGCGATGGCGATGCCCTGACCGCCGCCGATGCACATGGTGATCAGACCCTTGGACCCGCCGGTGCGCTCCAGTTCATAGAGCGTTTTCAGCGTGATGATCGCACCGGTCGCGCCGACCGGGTGACCCAGCGCAATCGCGCCACCATTGGGGTTCACCTTGGCCGCATCCAGACCCAGTTCCTTGTTCACCGCCAGTGCCTGGGCGGCAAAGGCCTCGTTCGATTCGATCACGTCGAAATCACCGATGCTCAGGCCGGTGCGGGCCAGCAGGTTCTGCACCGCCGGAACCGGGCCGATGCCCATCACCTCGGGGCGGACACCGGCATGGGCATAGCCCAGAATGCGGGCCTTGGGCTTCAGCCCGGCCTTTTCCGCCGCATCCGCCGTGGCCAGCACCATCGCCGCCGCACCGTCGTTGATGCCGCTTGCGTTGCCCGCCGTCACCCGGCCATCCTTCTTGAACACCGGTTTCAGCCCGGCCAGCACCTCGACCGAGGTCGCCTTGGGGTGCTCGTCCACCTTGAAATCGACCATGTCGCGCTTGACCTTGACCTGCACGGGCGTGATCTGACCGTCGAAATGGCCCGCCGCGATGGCTGCGGCCGCGCGCTCCTGCGAGGTCATCGCGAACTGGTCCATGTCCTCGCGGCTGATCTGGTGTTCATCGGCGACATTCTCAGCGGTCACACCCATATGCCCGGTACCAAACGGGCAGTTCAGCGCACCCAGCATCATGTCGAGCGATTTGACGTCGCCCATCTTGGCGCCCCAGCGGGCCTGGGTCATGATGAACGGGCTGCGCGACATGCTTTCGGCACCACCGGCCACGGCAAACTCCGCATCCCCCAGCATCAGCGACTGCACCGCCGAAACGATGGCCTGCGCACCGGACCCGCACAGGCGGTTGACGTTCATCGCGGGCGTGCCGTTCGGGATACCCGCCTGCATCGCGGCAACCCGGCTCAGATACATGTCGCGGGGTTCGGTATTGATCACATGGCCGAACACCACATGGCCGATCTGGGCGCCTTCGACGCCCGAACGTTCCAGCGCCGCCTCGGTCACGACGGTGGCCAGGTCGATGGGCGCTGTCGAGGCTAGCGCCCCGCCAAAAGTGCCGATGGCAGTACGGGCACCGTCCAGAATCACGATATCGGTCATGTTATCCTCCTCAGGGTTTCGCCCATTATGCACCCGCAGCATGGTTTGTCGCCTGAGACGTGCCGTCACGCCCACCCTGCCGGGAATTGACAAAATAGAGCGCGCGGCGCAGAGATTCCGTCATGACGGAAAACCCCGACGATATCCTGAACCGCCTGCCCGCCCGCCTGAAAGAGGCGCGTCGCGCCCAAGGTCTCTCGCTCGAGGCGGTGGCCAATCTCAGCGGCGTCTCGCGCTCCATGGTCAGCCAGATCGAACGGGGTGAAAGCAGCCCGACCATCGCCACGCTGTGGAACCTGACGCGCGCGCTTCAGGTCGATTTCGCGGGCCTGCTCGAGGCCGCCGAAGCCGCCGACCGCATTGACACCCTGCGCGCCTCCGAGGCGCCCAGCATCGACAATATGGGCCAGGGCTGCCGCATCCGCATCCTGTCCCCGCCCGAAGATGCCGGCGGGCACGAGGTCTATGACATCAGCTTCAAACCGGGCGGCGCGCTGAACAGCCAGCCCCATGCGCGCGGCACCCGCGAACAGCTGACCGTGCTCGATGGCGCAGTGCGTGTAACCTCGGGCGCCGCGATACAGGATCTGGGCCCGGGCGATACCGCGCGCTATGCCGCTGACATTCCACACAAGATCAGCGCCACCGGCGACGGACCGGCGCGGGTGTTCCTGATCGTCAAGACCGCCTGAGCGCCGCGCAGGCGCGGGTCAGCCGCGCTCCAGCTCCTCGACCGTCATCAGGGGAAAGAAGCTGCCCGAGGACCACAGGCCGAACCAGCCATCCTCGACCGCGCCCAGATCCATCAGCCGATAGAAACTCTTGCGGTCGATCAGCGCCTCAAGCCCCGCGCGGATATGAACATATGGCGCGGGTTCCCCGGTCGCGGGGTCCTGCGCCATGCGGATCGGGTTGTCCGCCCCCGCCACCGCGCTGTCGCCCACATGGGTGGTAAAGGTCAGCACCTGATCGCACCCCTGCCCAGCCGCCTCGACATCCACCGCAACAAAAGGCGCGTCATCGACGCGAATCCCGACCTTTTCGACCGGGGTGACCAGATAGTACCGGTCCTCTTCACGCTTCAGAATCGACGAGAACAGCCGCACCATCGCGGGCCGGTTGATCGGCGTGCCCTGATAGAACCACGTCCCGTCCCGCGCGATACGCATGTCGATATCGCCGTTGAACGGTGGGTTCCACAGATGCACCGGGGCCGGCCCCTTGGATTTGATCGCCCGGGCCGAGGCAAGAAGGCCGTCCGCCGAAGGTTTCACAGGCTTTTGTCCGCTCATTGTTTTTGCCATTTGCTGTCAGCGCGATACACTCATACCCATATAGTTGCCGCGGAGGGAAAACCATGTCCGAACCTGCCGACCTGCTCGGGGAAATCGACGCGCTTGGCATCAAGCTGCAAGAAGCGCGGGCCTCGATCACCCGCCGCTTCATCGGCCAGGAGCGGGTGGTGGACCTGACCCTGACCGCGCTCTTGTGCGGTGGACATGCTCTGCTGATCGGCCTGCCGGGGCTTGGCAAGACGCGACTGGTCGAGACGTTGTCGACCGTCATGGGCCTGCATGGCAACCGCATCCAGTTCACGCCCGACCTGATGCCCGCCGATATTCTTGGCTCCGAGGTGCTGGACACCGCCGAGGACGGCAGCCGCCGGTTCCGCTTCATTCCCGGTCCGATCTTCTGCCAGCTTCTGATGGCGGACGAGATCAACCGCGCCAGCCCCCGCACCCAGTCGGCGCTGTTGCAGGCGATGCAGGAAAAAACGGTCACCGTGGCGGGCGAGAACCGGCCGCTGGGCACGCCGTTTCACGTGCTGGCGACCCAGAACCCGATCGAGCAGGAAGGCACCTATCCCCTGCCCGAGGCGCAGCTGGACCGGTTCCTGGTACAGATCGACGTCGATTATCCCGACCGCGCGACCGAGCGCGAAATTCTGCTCGCCACCACCGGCACCGAAGAGGCCGAGGCCCATCAGGTGATGACCCAGGCCGATCTGCTGGCCGCGCAGGTGCTGCTGCGGCGGATGCCGGTGGGCGAGTCGGTGGTCGAGATGATCCTCGACCTTGTGCGCGCCTTCCGTCCGGACGAACCGGGGGTCAGCGACCGGGTGCGCGACACCGTGGCCTGGGGTCCCGGCCCGCGCGCGGCGCAGGCGCTGATGCTGACGGTGCGGGCGCGGGCGCTGCTTCAGGGCCGGCTGGCGCCCAGCCCCGAGGATGTTCTGGACATGGCCCGCCCGGTGCTGAGCCACCGGATGGCGTTGAACTTTGCCGCCCGGGCGCGGGGCGACACCCTGGCCGACCTGATCGACGAGACAGCAACCAGCCTGACCCGGGCCGAGGCCGCCGCGTGAGCGTCGCCCCCGCCCTCAGGCATCGTGCCGAAACCGCCGCCGCCCCGCTGCCGCCTTTGCTGGCGCGGGCCGAGCATCTGGCGGGCACCGTGCTGCTGGGCGATCACGGGCGCCGCCGCGCCGGGCTGGGCGATGATTTCTGGCAATATCGCCCGGCCCAGCCGGGCGACAGCCGCCGCATGATCGACCATCGCCGCTCGGCCCGTGGCGACCAGCAATATGTGCGCGAGCGCGAATGGCAGATCGCGCAGTCGGTGATGCTGTGGGTCGATCAGGGCGCCTCGATGCGTTTCAGTTCGGACAAGCGGACCGAGACAAAGGCCGACCGCGCCCGGCTGCTGGCGCTGGCGGTGGCGATCCTGCTGGTGCGAGGCGGCGAGCGCGTCGGCCTGACCGGCACCACCCTGCCGCCCCGCCGCGGCAATGCCCAGGTGCACCGGCTGGCCGAAGCCTGGTCGCGCGATGCCGAGGCCGACTATGCTCCGCCCGAACACCGGGCCATGATCCCGCATGCCCGGGCGCTGTTCGTTTCCGATTTCCTCGGCGACCTCAAGGAGGTCGAGCTGGCGCTGTCCAAGGCCGCCGATCGTGGCGTGCGCGGGGTGTTGATGCAGGTGCTCGACCCCGCCGAGGAAAGCTTTCCCTATCGCGGGCGTACCCTGTTCGAAAGCGTGGGCGGTACGCTCAGACATGAAACACTCAAGGCCGGAGAGCTGCGCGAGCGCTACCTGATCCGGCTGGCCGAACGTCGCGACGCGTTGATGGTGCTGACCCGGGCGACCGGCTGGCAACTGGGCCTTCACCATACTGGCGACAGCGCGCAATCGGCGCTGTTGTGGCTGTGGCGCGCCCTGGACGGGAGAGTGCGATGACGGTTCTGGGCGGCATCGGATTTACCGCGCCCTGGCTGCTGCTGGCGCTGGTGGCATTGCCGATCCTTTGGCTGATCCTGCGCGCGGTACCGCCAGCACCGATCCGCCGGCTGTTCCCGGCAGTCAGCCTGCTCCTGGGCTTGCGTGACGACGAAAGCGTGTCGGACAGAACGCCCTGGTGGCTGCTCTTGCTGCGGGTTCTGGCGGTGGCGGCGGTGATACTGGGTCTGGCCGGACCGGTACTCAATCCCCGGCAACAGGCCGACGGAGACCAGCCTCTGCTGGTGGTGATGGATGGCAGCTGGGCCGGGGCGGCGCGCTGGACGCAACAGATCGACCTGCTCGAAGCACGGCTGACCGAGGCAGGTCGGGCCAACCGTCCGGTTGCTGTACTGCGGCTGGGTGCGCCCGAGGATCTGGTGTTTCAATCCGCCGCCGCCTGGCGCAGTCGGCTGCCGGGTCTTTCGCCGATGCCCTGGCAACCGGGTCAGGCCGAACTGGCCGCCGCCGCGCAGGCAGTCGGCGCGCAGGCGGGCGGGTTCGATACACTCTGGCTCGGCGACGGGCTGGATTACGCGGGTCGGACCGAGTTGCTCGAAACGCTCAGCGCGCGCGGCGCGGTGACCGTATATCAGTCGCCGAACCCGGTGCTGGGGCTGCGCCCGGCTACATTCGCCGATGGCGCCGTTCAATTGACGCTGCTGCGTGCCGAGCCGGGACCCGAGCGTATTCAGGCGGTACTGGCGCTGGGTCCTGATCCCGCCGGAACGGTCCGAGTGCTGAACCGCAGCGAGGCGCGCTTTGCCGCAGGTGAAACCGAGGCCCAATTGGCGCTTTCCCTGCCCTCGGAACTGCGGGCCCGCGTCACACGGTTCGAGCTTGAGGGCCAACGCGCGGCCGGGGCGGTGGCCTTGACCGATGACAGCCTGGCCCGGCACGAGGTCGCGCTATTTGCCGGACGGCAGGATCGCGAGGGGCTGGAACTGCTGTCCCCGCTGCACTACCTGACCCAGGTGCTGGTGCCCAATTCCGATTTCATCGACGGCGCCCTGTTGGATGTGCTGCCCGCCAATCCCGATATCGTGGTACTGGCAGATGTGGTGACACTGGCCACACTGGAACGGAACGCGCTGACCGAATGGGTTGAACAGGGCGGCATCTTGGTCCGCTTTGCCGGGCCGCGCATGGCGGCCAGCGATATCGGCCGCGACGAGATCGACCCGCTGCTGCCGGTCCGCCTGCGCAGCGGCGGCCGTACTGTCGGCGGCGCGATGAGCTGGGGCGAGGCCAAGACGCTGGCTCCGTTTGCCGATACTTCGCCTTTCTACGGGCTGACGATCCCTGACGACGTCACCGTTTCGACCCAGGTCATGGCGCAGCCCGATCCCGATCTGGCCGACCGGGTGATCGCCGCGCTCAGCGATGGCACGCCGCTGGTCACCCGCAAGGCGCTGGGGCTGGGGCAGGTGGTGCTGTTTCATGTCACCGCGGACGCGGAATGGTCGAGCCTGCCGCTATCAGGCCTTTATGTCGAGATGCTGGACCGGCTCGCCGTTTCCTCGGCCGCCAAAAGCGCCGATGCCATCAACCTCGAAGGTACGGTCTGGAGCCCGTTGCGGGTGATGGATGGCTTTGGGCAATTGGACGATGCCGGCAACCTGCCCGGTGTAGACGGCACCGCGCTGGCCAGCGCCGCGATCGGGCCAGAGCTGCGCCCCGGCGTCTATGCAAACGAGAGCCGGCGGCTGGCGCGCAACGTATTGGGCGCCGATAGCCTGCTGACCCCGGCGCAATGGCCCGCATCGATACCGGTGCTGGGGCTGAGCATCGCGGCAGAGCAACCGCTGGGTGGTTGGCTGTTGTCGCTTGCGCTGGTTCTGCTGGCGTTGGATGTGGGGGCCTCCTTGGCCCTGTCGGGCCGGCTCGGCCCGCTTGGCCGCGCCGCAGCACTGCTGGCCTTGCTGCTGCATGCGCCCGGGACCGAGGCGCAACAGGCCGAGGCCGACCGCTTCGCCCGCGACGCCACCCGCGAGATGGTGCTGGCCCATGTGCTGACCGGCAATCGCGCGGTGGACGATCTGGCACTGGCCGGGCTGCGCGGCCTTTCGGACACGTTGTTCTTTCGTACTTCGGTCGAACCCGCAGCCCCGTTCAGCGTCGACCTCGAACGGGACGAGCTGGCCTTTTTCCCGCTGCTCTATTGGCCCGTCACCCCCGATCAGCCGCAGCCGTCGGATGCGGCCTATGCGCGGCTCAACACCTATCTGCGGCTGGGCGGCATGATCCTGTTCGACACCCGAGATGCCGATATCGCGCGGTTCGGCGCTGGCAGTCCGAACGGGCAAAAGCTGCAACAGCTGGCCGCGCCTCTGGACATTCCGCCGCTGGAACCGGTGCCGGGGGATCATGTGCTGACCCGCGCATTCTACCTGCTCCAGGATTTTCCGGGCCGCCACGCCAGCACCGATATCTGGGTCGAGGCCGCTCCGCCCGATGCCGAACAGATCGAGGGAATGCCCTTTCGCAACCTCAATGATGGGGTCACCCCGGTGGTGATCGGCGGCAACGATTGGGCTGCCGCCTGGGCGGTCGATGACAATGGCCGCTCAATGCTGCCGGTGGGGCGCGGCTACGGGGGCGAGCGGCAGCGCGAGCTTGCCTATCGCTTTGGCGTCAATCTGATCATGCATGTGCTGACCGGCAATTACAAATCCGATCAGGTCCATGTGCCTGCGCTGCTGGACAGGTTGGGCCAATGACCGGGAACCTCTTGCTTGATCCTCTTGTTCCGCTGCCGCTGCTGATCGCGCTGGCCGTCCTGTCGCTGGCCGGGATCGCACTGGCACTGTGGCGCGGCCTGTCGGGCTGGGCCCTGCGCGGGCTGGCGGCGCTGGTGCTGCTGGCTGCGCTCGCCGGTCCGGTCTGGCAGGTCGAGGACCGAGCACCCCTTTCCGATATCGTGCTGATGATCGAGGATCAGAGCGCCAGTCAGGGCCTGTCCGACCGACCGGGCCAGACCACACGCGCCACCGACCAGCTGGCCGCCAGCATCGAGAGCCGTCCCAATACCGAGCTGCGGCGCATCATCGTCGGCGATGGCGAGGGCGATACCGGCACCCAGCTGATGGCGGCCCTGACCGAGGCGTTGAACGAAGAGCCGCGCGCCCGGATCGCCGGTATCCTCGCCCTGTCGGATGGGCAGGTACACGATCTGGATCGCGCCCCCGCCCTTCCGGCGCCGATGCATCTGCTGCTTTCGGGCCGGTCCGATGACTGGGACCGCCGCCTGATCGTGCACAACGCCCCCGCCTTTGCCATCATCGGCGAGCCGGTGACCCTGAGCCTCAGGATCGAGGATGCCGGTGCGGTTCCCGCCGGTCAGGGCGCGGTTGCAGAGCTTGAGATCTCGGTCGATGGCGGCCCGCCCGAGCGGCTGACGCTGCCGGTGGGACAGGACCTTGAGCTGCCGGTGACCCTTCCCCATGGTGGGCGCAACGTGGTGCAGTTCTCGGTCCCCGTGGCCGAGGGCGAGCTGACCGACCGCAACAACACCGCGCTGATCCAGATGAACGGCGTGCGTGACCGTCTGCGCGTGCTGCTGGTATCGGGCCAGCCGCATCCGGGCGGGCGAACATGGCGCAACCTGCTCAAATCGGACAGCTCGGTCGATCTGGTGCATTTCACCATCCTGCGCCCGCCCGAGAAACAGGACGGCGTGCCGGTGGACGAGTTGAGCCTGATCGCCTTTCCCACCCGCGAGCTGTTCCTGGAAAAGATCGACGATTTCGACCTGATCATCTTTGACCGCTACAAGCGGCGCGGCATCCTGCCGGCGATCTATCTGGACAATGTCGCCAATTACGTGAACCGGGGCGGCGCGGTGCTGGTGGCGGCGGGGCCGGATTTTGCCACCGCCGACAGCATCTATCGCACCCCCTTGTCACCGGTCCTGCCCGCCCATCCGACCGCCCGTGTGATCGAAGAGGCCTATCGCGCGCAGGTTACCGAAGAGGGCGCCCGCCATCCGGTCACCGCCGAGCTGGGCAGTGCCGACGAATGGGGCCGCTGGCTGCGCCAGATCGAGGTCACGCAGGATTCGGGCCACGTGCTGATGAGCGGGGTCGAGGGACGGCCCCTGCTGCTGCTCGACCGGGTCGGCGAGGGGCGGGTGGCGCTGCTGGCCAGCGATCACGCCTGGCTCTGGGGGCGGGGATACGAGGGTGGTGGCCCGCAGCTGGAACTGCTGCGCCGTCTTGCCCATTGGATGATGAAGGAACCCGAACTGGAGGAAGACGCGCTCTGGGCCGAGGCACAGGGCCAGACCATGCGGATCATCCGGCGGACGCTGGAAACCGAGGTCGACTCGGTCACGATCACCCGTCCCGATGGCGGTGAGGATGTGCTGCCGATGGAGGAGGTGTCTCCGGGCCGGTTCGAGGCCCTGTATCAGGGGCCCGAGATCGGCCTTTACCGGCTGCGCGAAGGCGATCAGATCGCGGTCATCGGCCTTGGGCCCGCCGCCCCGCGCGAGTTCGAGGCGACCATCGCCACCGCCGCCCTGATGGAGCCGCTGATCACCCCGCTCAAGAGCGGTGTCTTTCGCCTGGAGGACGGCTTGCCCACCATCCGCAACGTCCGCGAAGGGCGGCCCGCCGCCGGGCGCGGCTGGCTGGGCCTGACCCCGCGTGGCGCCTATGAAACCCGCGACGTGCGGCAGACGCCGCTGGCCCCGGCCTGGCTGGTGCTGCTGCTGGCCTCGGGCTTTGTCATTGCCGGCTGGCTGCGCGAAGGGCGTCGCTAGCGCCCCTCAATCCAGCCGCAGCTCTGCCCGGCTGGCCCGGCCCCGCGCATCCAGCAAGATCAGTGTTGCAAACCCCTTGCCGGGCGAGGGAACATCGAATTCGCGGGCAAAGATGCCTGTGGCCAGCGGCAACCCGTTGGCCAACAGGGTAAAGGGCGCCTGACCGCCCCGCAGCTTGACCGTGACCGGCCCGCCGTCGATGGCCAGCACCGCGCCATCGGGCGGAAACAGCAGTTCGGGCGCATCGGGCTCGATCTCGAACACCGCACCCCTCGGGCGATGGCGTTGCAGTGGCAGCGGCAATTCTGCCGTGGGCAGGATCAGCGTGTCGGGCGGCGGCGGAGGCAACGGGTCAAAGGCGGGTTTCAGCCGCCCGAACGCCTCGAACAGGACCGGTGCGGCCAGATCGCCGCCAAAGGCGCCCGGCACCGGGGTGCCGTCGGCCCGGCCCATCCAGACCCCGATCACATGGGCGCCGTCGAACCCCACCGCCCAGGCATCGCGATGCCCATAAGAAGTGCCGGTCTTATAGGCCAGCGCACCACGCCGCGCCCCGGGCGGTGGTGCCAGACCCGCAAGGATATCGCTCACCTGCCATGCGGCAGCAGGGGAAAACAGCCGCCCCGCCGGTTGACGTGCCTCGCCCAGAGCATGGCGCAGCAGCGGCCCCTGCCCGCCCTGCGCCAGACCGGCATAAAGCTGCACCAGATCCTGCAGCGTCAGACCAACCCCGCCCAGTGCAATCGCCAGCCCCGGCGTGCCGCCGGGCAGGCGCGGCGTGGCCCCGCCCCGCCGCAGCGCCGCCATCAGCCGCACCGGGCCCAGATCGTCGGTCAGCCGCACCACGGGGATGTTCAGCGACAGCTGCAACGCCTCACGCACCCGCAACTCTCCGCGGAATTCGCCGTCGAAATTGCGCGGCGCATAGCGGCCGAACATCACCGGACTGTCCTGGATCAGGGTTTCAGGATGGGCCAGCCCCAGATCGAAGGCCAGCCCATAGACAAAGGGTTTCAGGGTCGATCCGGGCGAGCGCAATGCCCGGGTCATGTCGACAAAACCCTGCCGCTCGGCGCTGTAACCCGCCGAGCCGACCGAGGCGAGGATCTCTCCGCTGCGGTGATCGGCCACCATCAGCGCCGCAGACAAACGCCCTCCGGCCTCCAGCGCGGCCTTGGCCAGCAGGTTTTCCAGGCGCGATTGCAGGCCCACCTCCAGCGTGACGTCGTGGCGCTGCGCCGTTGGGTCGACCGCGCGCAGGCGGTCGGCCAGATGCGGCGCCAACAGCGGGAAGGGGCGCTGTGCCTGTGGAACCGCTTCGCCCACCGCCGCCTGTGCCGCATCCACGCTCAACACACCCTGCGCCTGCATGCGGTGCAACACCCGGTCGCGTGCGGCCCGCGCTGCGCGCGGATGGCGGTCGGGGCGGCGTGCCTCGGGCGCTTGTGGCAGCGCCACCAGCAGCGCCGATTGCGCCGGGGTCAGGCGATGCGGTTCCTTGCCAAACCACGCCAGCGCAGCGGCGCGAACACCTTCGAGATTGCCGCCATAAGGCGCATGCGTCAGGTAGAGCGCCAGGATCTGCTGTTTGTCCAGCCGCCGTTCCAGCGCCAGCGCCACGCGTATCTGTCGCATCTTGCCCGCCCAGCGCCCGGTAGGGCCATCTTCGATCAGCCGCGCCACCTGCATCGTCAATGTCGACCCGCCCGAGACGGGGCGGCGATACCTCAGCGCCTGTCCAGCGGCGCGCAACATCGCGAGCGGATCGACCCCGGCATGATCGGCAAAGCGCTTGTCCTCATAGCGGATCAGCATGCGAGTAAAGTCCGAGTCCACCACCCCCGGCGCCAGCCGCCAGATACCATCCCCCACCTGATAGGCCCGCAACAGGGCGCCGTTGCGGTCGCGTATCTCGATCCCCGTTTCGACCAGAACCGGCGGCAGTTGGGTGGCGTCGATCCAGCGATCCGCCCCATCACGCAGCGCCGCGCCCCCCCACAGGATCAGCGCCAGCACCGCCAGCCAGCGCGCAGGCCTAGGCATCATCGACCCAGCCCTGCCAGAGCCCGGGATATTGCGTGGCGAACCCACTGCAATGCAGATCGAGATCCGCTGCAAACCCGGCGGAGGCATAATGCACCCGACCATCCGGCAACCGGGTATAGATCTGGTCCAGCCGCGCCACACAATCCAGGTCGGGCATCAGCCAGGCGGCGGCAACGCGCAATTCATCCCCCGCAAAGACCCCCAGCCGCCGTATCGGCATCAGGTTGGTCGCCGGGGTAAAGCAGAGGTCGAGATCGGTGCAATCCTCGGTTCCCGGTTGCAGCACATCGTCCATCCGCCAGCCCAGCGGCGTTGCCTCGATCCGAATCGACAGGGGGCGACCACCGCGCTCTCCGGCGACATCCGCCGACAGGCTGCGCCAGTCGGGTGCGCAGCGGATGTCATAGCTGAGCGTGGTGTCGCAATCCCCGTCGCGCCAATGGGCGTGGCCGACCATGATCCAGCCCTGCGCCACCCGCGACAGGGTGCAGCGGTCAGAGCCCTCGCCATCCAGCCGCCGCCAATGGGCGGTGGCCACCGCCTCGCGCCCGCTCATTGCCCGACACGGATGCGGCCCGTGTCGGTGCGGGCACGATAGCGGGGGCGGTACATGTCCTCGACCGAGGCCGCCGGGTGGTGGAACGCGCCCGGGCTCACCGCGCGGGTGACATAGGCCAGCGTGACGGGCCGGGTGCCGGTCAGATCGATGGCCGCGAGGAAGCGGTCGCTGCGGAACTCGGTATGGCTGGCCTCGTCCAGCGACAGCCAGTCCAGCGCCCGCACATCGCCCGAACGCAACAGCGAGGGGTTGTCGATCTCGAACCCCGCGGGCAGCGGATCGTTCACCATCAGCCGCCCGCCCGAGGCCTCGAACGGGGTCACGGTCAGCACCGTCACGAACCGCTCGCCAATGGCGAAAGCGTCGCGCTGGATGGGCGCCCCGTCCATCGTGTAGCGGGCGCGAGTGATGGTGTAGCCGGTACCACCGGCGGGCGGCGGAACCTCGGGTACACCCAGCATGGTCAGGGTGATATCGGTGGCGCCACCATCGACAGCGGTGATGTTGAGCACCTCGTCGCTGGTCCCTGCAAGCACCTGCACTAAGGGCCCATCCACCACCGCGCCATTCACCCGCAGGCCCGATTGCTCAGGCTGTTTCACCAAGGCCTGCGCCGCAAGCAGGCTCCAGGCCGCTTCCTGGGTCGACATCTCACCCGCAGGCTGGCTGATGCGGCTGATCAGGGAATCCCGGTCGATCACCGCACTGCCCGCCTCGGCGGCCAGCGTCAACAGGCCCGCCGCATCGCGCAGGCTGGTGCCGTAATCGGCCCGCCAGACGGGTGCCTCAGGCCGCTGCCCCGCGACCATGCGCGCAGCGCGGGCAAACATCGCGTCGGCCCGCGTCTGGTCGCCATACATGGCCAGCGCCGACCCCAGCTGCGCCGCGCCCAGCGGCGTGGTAAAGGCATCCGCCTTGACGTCGGCGTAATAGCGCAGATCGCCCATCGCTGCCGCGCCCTCGCGTGCCAGCACCATCAGGGCATAGGCGATATCCTCGCCCCCTTCGTCGAAATCGGGAGCATAGTTCAACCGGTTGCGCAGGTTGTCCATCGCCATGGCAAAGGCGCGGTCCGGCACTGAATAGCCCTCGGCCCGCGCCCGGCTCAGAAAGTCCGAAGCATAGGCGTCGAGCCAGAAGTCGCCGCTCTCGGCACGCCACAGGCCAAAGGCGCCATTGGCGCTTTGTCGGGTCAGGATGCGCCGGATCGCGGCGTCAATCCGCTCGGCCACCTGCGGTCCGGTGCCCAGCCCCGCCGCCTGCGCCACAGCACCAAGGTAAAGCAGCGGCATCGCCTGCGAGGTCACCTGTTCCGTGCAGCCATAAGGGTAGCGGTCGAGCATCCCTAAAAGGCCCGGCGCATCGAAACGCGCCAGCGGACCGGCGGAGAGGATGGCGCGCGCCGATCCGGGCCTGAGCCCGGTGAAGACATCACGCGAGAACAGGAAACTGTCACCCGCCCCAAGTGCAAAGCGCCGGGTCTGGGCCACCACCGGGTCATTGGCACGCACAGGCAGTCGCAACACCTGGCGCAGCTCTTGCCCGCCCGGCGTCTCCAGTTCGACCGTCAACACCGGATCGCCCAGCGCGGTGGCGGTGACCGGCACCTCGAACACGGCCTTGCCACCCTCGGTCAGGGTGAACCGGTCGGGCGCGGCGCCCAGTTGCAGGCCCGGCGCGCTGGCCAGCTTCAACGTCATTTCGCCCGGCGGGCCATCGGCATGCACCACCTCCAGCCGCACCCGGCTGCTGTCGCCGGGGGCAAGGAAGCGCGGCACCGTCGCCGTCACCACCACCGGGTCGCGCACGATCATGTCCCGCTCGGCCTGTCCCACTGCGCGGTCGGACCAGGCCACCGCCATCAGCCGCACAGTGCCGTTGAAGGCGGGCAAGGGCACATCGACCGAAGCAGCGCCATCGGCATCCACCTGCACCGGGCCACTGAACACCGCCATCAGGTCCTGGGTCGGCGGCGGCGATTGCATCCGCAGGCCACTATCTGCATCCCCGCCAGAGCGGACGGTGCCCATGGCGCCGTTCATGCCGTCGATCAGCCGGCCATAGACATCGCGCATCTCGACCCCTAGCCGCCGCTGGCCGAAATAGTGGCCCTGAGGATCGGGACTTTGGAATCCGGTGAGGTTCAGAATGCCCAGATCGACCGCCGCCAGCGTCAACCAGACCTCGTCACCCGCCTGCGCGCCCGCAACGGTCAGACGCACGGGTTGGGTGGCGCGCGGTTTGGCCACCTCGGGTGCGTCGATTGCAACCGTCAGTGCCTTGCCCACCGGTTCGACCGTCGCATGGGCCAGACCCAGCGCGCGGGCCGGGTTCTGCCCGGCGGCGACGTCCATCGGCCGGATCACCGTGGCAGTGACATAGGCGCCGGTACCCCAGTCCTCGGTCACGGTCAGCGGGATCACGCTTTCGCCTGCCGCCACCTCGACCGCCTGCCGCGCGATCACCCGGTCCGACAGCACCGTGATCAGCGCGGTACCCGCCATGCGCGGCACGATCCGCAGCCGCGCAGTGTCGCCCGGACGATAGCTGTCCTTGTCCAGCGAAAGCTCCAGCCGGTCTGGCGTCGCCGCCGCATCGGCGGCCTGATACCAGCCGGCATAGAAATCTGCAGACGCGGCGACATAGGCGCCATCCAGCCGCTCGACCAGCAATTCGTATTCACCCCATTCCACAGGCTGCGACAGGGACAGCGGATCGCTGCCCAGATCGGCCTCGCCTGTGGCGATGCGGGTGCGGCGGGTCACCGGCTCCCAGTTCCAGTTGCCGTATAGCTGGTACCACTGATACCGCGTCTCGACCCGGTTCAGCGTCCATTTCACCCGCATCGGCTGCGGCGTCAGGTCCGGGGTCAGGCCGATCACCTGGAACCCGGCCTCGGTACCCTCGCTCACCACATCCTCGAACAGCGGCTTGATGCCGATGACCGGGGTGGCCGGCGAGACCGGCACCGAGATCCGGCGTTCGACCGGTCGGGCGGCACCATCGGCCAGCCGCGCCGTCACCACCGCCTCAAGCGGTTTACCCTCGGCGTCGATCTGCGGGATCTCGACCGCCAGTCGGGCCTGCCCCGCCGCATCGGTGCGGGCATCGCCGAAATGGCTGGTGCGGGTCTGAAGCCCGGCGTCATGGCGGCCAAACCGGTATCCGGGCCAGCCCGCGATCTGGTCGGCGGCGCGCAGTTGCACCTGCCCCTCGATGCTCAGATCGGCGCCCGGCGCCCCGAACAGGTAACGCGCCTCGATGCTCAGCGGCGGGCTGTCGCCGGGCAGGATCGGCGCATCGGGCAGCGCCAGGTCAAAATCGATCCGCTCAGGCAGGAAATCCTCGACCAGCAGCGTCTGGCTGGCCAGCGCGGGTCCATCGGGATCGGTCTTGATCTCCAACCGCCAGGTGCCGCGCGGGGCGCTGGCACCGGTGGCCAGTGCAAAGACATGGCCCCCCTCCACACCGCCATCCGAGACCTTGCGCCCATATTCCACCCCGTCGGGCCGGGTGAGAATCGCGGTGAGCGGCAGACCGTCGATGGCGCGCGCAGTACCATCGCGGCTGAGTACTGTGGCATGTATGGTCTCGCCCGCGCGATAGGCGCCCCGGTCGGTGGTCAGGAACACATCGACGGGGCCAGCGGGCTTGCGCCCTTCGACGCCCCGGTCGGACAGGTCAAAGGCCGGGTCGATCAGCGACAGAAAGCCCAGATCGGTATCCCCCGCCGCTGCCAGGATCAACGCGGGTGCCGCCGCGCCCGTGCCGCGCGTCAGCCCCGGTTCGAACCGCGCCAGCCCCTGCGCGTCGGTCTGGATCCGGCCCAGCACCGCATTGGCACGCGAGATCAGCGTCAAGTCGACCCCAGCGCGCGGCGCCGCGTCGGAAAGACCGCGCACCGTCACATGCAAACCGTCATTGCCCGAGATCGAGGACAGGCCCAGATCGGACAGCACGAACCATTGGGTCGCTCCGGGGTTGTCATAGGGGTCTGCACCTGGCACCCGCGCCGTCAGCGTATAGATGCCGGCAGGCTGGCCCGAGATCGCCTCGGCCAATGGTAGGCGGGTGGTCATGTCGCGGTTGAGTGTGCTGGCCACTTGGGCACTGCCGGTCCAGACCTGTTGCGCGATATCCGCGGCGAAATACTCGTCCTCCCAATAGGACAGCGGGCGGGCGAAATACCCCTCCTGCACTGCGCGCAACAGGTTGCGGTCGCTGACCCGCCGCAACACCAGGTCAAGCGTGGTGGCGTTCACCGTCTCGACCGGTATCGCCGCATCCGCCGATTTCGGCAGCACATAGGACCGGCCCGGAAAGCGGACCGCCGGGCTGCGGTCGCGCACGTAATGGGTCAGCGTCACGTCCTTCCACAGCGCCTCACCTGAACCGGCGGGCAATCCCTCGCGCAGGGTGATGCGATAACGTTTGCCATGTTCGACACCGTCAAGGCACAGCTGGTTGCCATCGGCCTGTACCACCAGATCCCCTTCGGGCGAGTGCACGAAAGGCTCGTAATCGACCCCGCTGCGCGCCAGCGGGTCCGAGAACTGGGCGCAGATGCGCGGCTGGGCGCTGTCACTTTCAACCGTGGTCTCGACCACGCGGAACCCGTATTTGCCAATCGCCGTATCCAGAGCCGCCAGCACGTCCTCGCGTGGTTGGATGGTGCTGGCCAACCGCAGCACCGGCACCATGTCGCGGCCGCGTTCGTCCCGTTCCAGCGCCTGTGCCAGCAGGAACAACGCCGAAACCTCGGCCCCCGGACCATCGGCCCGCAAATAGGCATTGAGCGCGGCAGAGGTGGCGCGGCGCGCATGGTCGCGTTTCACGCTGCTGTCATCGCTGCGCACGCTCAGCAACAGGCGGGCATATTCCGCCCACAGATCGGCACGATCCGACAGCGACACCGCCAGCCCGGCCCAACCAGCGGCCTGTGCCCCCGCACCCGCATTGCGCATCGCGGCGATGACCTGGTCCAGTTCCATCCCGCCGGCGGCATGGCGCAGCCCAAGATCACGCGCCTGCGCGACAGCACGGGTCAGGTCGCGGTCCGGCAGAAAGGCCAGTCGCGCCGCCTGTTGCCGCGCCCGGTCACGCATCACCGCCGGACTGGGCAGTTTCACCGCCGAAAGCGCCCCCTGATACGGCGTCTGTTCGCTGACACCTCTTTTGGGGAAACAGGCGTTCGAACGCGCGTTGAAGGTGAAGGCGTTGCAGGCATTGTTTGCCGAACAGGCCCGGATGCAGGATTGCAGATCGGTGTCGAACAGGGCGTCCAGATCCTCGCCATAGAAATCCATGTCACGGGTGGCGAGATAACGAAACCCGGGCGCGGCCTCTTGCGCCGAGGCACCGGTCAGCCCGAAAAAAGCCAATTGAAGAGAAAGAACTGCAAGAAATCCAAAACGCCGCATGCCGACCTCCTGTTTGGGTCAAGGGTCGCATGGGCGCCTGACCCATTGCAAGGATTCAGGTTTGACGGGCTTAAGCTCTTTTTCACCGATCTGACGGATGCTGACGCCACTGAGCGTTGGGGACTGTTACGAATGAGCCTGGTAAACAAGCTTGCCGAAGAACGGCGCGCGCGTTTGGCCGCGGAAAGACTGTTGGAACTGAAGCAGGCCGAACTGTCGGCGGCAAACCGCAAGCTGGGGCGCCATGCATTGGCGCTGACCAAGCAGATTGGCGAGAAACAGGCCGAGGTGGCCACCGTCCGTGACGAGAACGAAAAGGTCAAATCGGACCTGACCGTCGCCAACGCCAAGATCGAGGTAGCCGAACGCCGGCTATGGCACTCGATCCAGACCATTCAGGACGGTTTCGCGTTTTTCGATGCGGACAGCAAGCTGATCGGCGCCAATACCGCCTATCTCAACGTCTTTGACGGGCTGGACGAGGTGGCGCCCGGTATCTCGTATATGCGGATCCTGCAACTGATGACCGAGGAAGGCATCATCGACACTGGCGAACTGGCCGCCGATGAGTGGCGGCAGATGATGCATGACCGCTGGATCGCCCCCACCCCCGAACCGGTGGTGATCCGCCTGTGGAACGACCAGTATGTCAAGATGATCGACCAGCGCGGCCATGGCGGCGATGTGGTCAGCCTGGCGCTCAACATCACCTCGACCGTGCGCTACGAGGCCGAACTGCGCGCCGCGCGTGAGCGGGCCGAGGCCGCGAACCGTGCCAAATCGGCCTTTCTCGCCAATATGAGCCACGAGATTCGGACGCCGATGAACGGCGTGGTCGGGATGGCCGAACTGCTCTGCGACACCGCGCTGGACGAAGAACAGCAGCTTTATGCCAGTACGATCAAGAACTCGGGCGAGGCGCTGCTGGTGATCATCAACGACGTTCTCGATTACTCCAAGATCGAGGCCGACAAGATGGTGCTTCACCCCGAACCGTTCGATCTGGAACGTTGCATTCACGAGGTCGCGATGCTGATGCAGCCCATCGTACGCGACAAGGGCCTGACGCTGCTGGTGGATTACGATCTGTTCCTGCCCACCCTGTTTGTCGGCGATCCGGGCCGGATGCGGCAGGTTCTGACCAATCTTTTGGGCAATGCAGTCAAGTTCACCGCCAAGGGTCATATCCTTATCCGCGTCACTGGCGTGCCCGACCCGGCCACCGGCCGCTGTGCCATCCATGTCGCGATCGAGGATACCGGGATCGGCATCCCCCGCGAAAAGCTGGCGCATATCTTTGGCGAGTTCAATCAGGTCGAGAACGAGCGCAACCGGCAATTCGACGGAACCGGGCTGGGTCTGGCGATCTCGCAGCGACTGATCCAGATGATGGGCGGCACCGTCTGGGTCGAAAGCGAAGAGGGGCGAGGATCCTGTTTCGGCTTCCGCGTCACCCTGCCGATGAGCGAGGAACCACAGCCGGTACTGCCAAACCTGCCAGTCCGGCTGCGGCATGTGCTGATCGTCGACGACCTGGCGGTGAACCGCGCAATCCTTGAAAAACAGTTGGCCCAGCTGGGTGTACGGGTGACCTGCTGCGCTTCAGGCACAGAGGCCCTGCACCAGATGAGCGACTGCGTCGATCTGGTGCTCAGCGATCACAACATGCCCGAGATGGACGGATTGGAACTGGCCGAAACGCTGCGTGGCGCGGGCTGGACCGAGGTGCCGATCTTCTTGCTGTCCTCCAATCCGGGAGTGGCCCATGCCGACCCGGCCAAACGCCATGTGCAGGGCATTCTGCAAAAACCGATCCCGCGGGCCGAACTGTTTGCACGATTGTCGGACATGGGGACCGGTATTGCGCCGGTGGCAGAGCACACCCCCGTCAGCGAAGCCCCGCTCAGGACAGAACTGGACGAACCCGCAGAACCCGCCGCGCGCCGCCAGATGCGGGTACTGGCCGCCGAGGACAACCGAACCAACCAATTGGTGTTCCGCAAGATGGTCAAGACGCTCGATATCGACCTGCGTTTCGCCAATAACGGGCTGGAGGCCGTAGAGCTCTGGCAGGAGTTCCAGCCGGATCTGATTTTCATGGACATTTCCATGCCCAAGATGGACGGGAAACAGGCGACCGGGGAAATCCGCAGACAAGAAACCGGAACCGGGCGCCATGTGCCCATCGTCGCGCTAACCGCGCATGCGATGGCCGGTGATGCCGAGGGGATTCTGGCCGCCGGGCTGGATCAGTATCTGACCAAACCACTGCGCAAGGCGCTCATCCACCAGCACATCGCCCAAGCCTGTCCGGCGGACGCGCTCCCGATTACACCAGAAGGCGGGGAGTGACCCCGGACGCACTCAAGCCTTGGCCGAGATGATCAGATCGGGCCCAAAGATGGTGTCAGCATGGTGATGCAGGTAGATTTTGAGCCATGGCGTGAACCGCTCGGGGTAACGTCGCACTTCGGCCAACAGGTCGTGATAGCCGATCCAGCGGATCTCCATCACCTCTTCGGGGTTCGGCACCACGTCGAGCGGTCCGCGCACATGGGCCAGGAAAACATCCACCACCTCGTTCTCGACCATGCCGCTGCCGACATCCGCATGGTACTCCAGCCGGTGACGGTATTCCGGATAGAGACCGGTGATCCCCAATTCCTCGCGCAGGCGCCGCACCGCGCAGGTCGAGGCGCTCTCGTCCCAGTCGGGATGAGTGCAGCAGGTGTTCGCCCACAGGCCCGGCGTGTGGTATTTGCCAAGCGCCCGGCGCTGGATCAGGATATCCATGCCCCGCACCGCAAACACTGAAACCGCCTTGTGTTTCAGACCCTTCTCATGCGCTTCCAGCTTGTCCACCGGAACAAGCGTATCGTCGACCCAAGCCGGAATCAGGATGCCCATACCATCCTCATGTCGTGTTCTCCCGTGACCGCGGCGCCAAGGGGCGGCCGCCCTGCCGGTCTCATGCCGACTTGCCGGACAAACCTGTGCGCGTTTCTCCCGACGATCAAGCGTGTAAAAGGCCGCAGTCTGCACTGCGGCCTTGCTGGTACTTTTGTACCTGATCGCGCTACTTATTCGGCAGCGACGCTTTGCAGATAGGCAAACACGTCCTCGCCACCCGATTTCAACTTGAATGTCATTTTCGACTTGGCCGCTGTTTCACCCAGATAGGTGTTCAGGAAGCTTTTGGGGTCCTGGGTAAAGGCGACAAAGCTTTCCTCGTCCCAGACCAGACCCTTTTCTCCGGCAGCAACAAGGCTGTCACCGTATTTGTACCCTTCATAGGTGCCCGCGGCCCGGCCGACGACGCCATACAGGTTCGGCCCGGTCTTGCCGCCTTTGACGATGGTCTCGCCCGCAGGGCTCTCGATCATGTGGCAGGACTTGCACTTGTTGAAACCCTTCTCACCCTTGGCGGCGTCACCCTCGGCGAGGGCGGGAACGGCAAGAACGCAGGCAAAGGCGGCGGCGACAAATCGTTTCATGTTGGGAACTCCACGAGATTTCTTAGCTGACCCAAATGAGAAGACAGAGCGCGCCGGAGTCAACACCACCATCGTCGGATTCAGGCACTGTGTCGCACCTTCTCACGCGCTTGTCAGCAGGATCACGCCTGATGCCAGCAGGGCAGCAGATCGCCAGGCGCCGGGCGCGCCAGATAGATGGCGCGGGCAATGGCGCGGGCCAGGCACAACGCGGCAGCGTGACCCAGCAGGGTCAGATCGCGTTCGGGCCTTGTCATCGGGCGGGCACCGGTCGAGACCGAGAAAACCAGATCGCCATCGCCCGGCGAATGGGCCGGAACCGTGGCGCGGGCGATGCCGTCATGGGCGGCCACCGCCATCCGCTGGCATTGCGCCTTGGTCAGGTCAGCATCGGTTGCAACGATGGCGATGGTGGTATTGGCCCGGTCCTGCGCCTGGGCGGCCATGGTCCGCATCTTGCGGCTTTCAAGCTGCCGACCCAGCCCGCAGGTGGGGTCGGGACCCAGCCCGCCGAACTCACCATCGATCTCGAACGGGGCGGCCCAGAAATGGCGATCGCCGGGGGTGGTGACACTGCCCATCGGGTTGGCGGCAACAAGTGCACCCACCGTGCTTCCGTCGGGCAGCACCAGCGAGGCCGAGCCAAGCCCGCCCTTGAGCATCGCGGTCAGCGCCCCGGTGCCCGCCCCGGCCGTACCAAGCGCGAAATCCCTGCCCGCGGCTTCGAACGCGACACGGCCCAGCGCACGATAAGGGTTGTCGAGCCAATCCTTGTCGCCGCCATTGAGCAGATCAAAGATGATCGCGCCGGGTACGATGGGAATGACCGCATCGGAGATGCGATAGCCCCGCCCGGCGGCCCGCAGCGCATCGGAGACGCCCGAACAGGCATCCAGCCCATAGGCCGAGCCGCCCGACAGCACCAGCGCATCGATCCGCGCCACCGATTTGTCAGGCGCCAGCAGATCGGTTTCGCGCGTGCCAGGTGCCCCGCCCATCACATGCACCGAGGCCATGAACGGCGCCTCGGCACTCAGCACGGTGGCGCCGGATTTCAACGCATCGTCCTGCGCATTGCCGACCAGCAGGCCGGGCACATCGGTGATCAGGTTGCGGGGGCCGGGAACCATGGCTTGCCTTTCCTCAGAGGCGGGCGCTCAGATACAGCGGCCGCCATCGACCTCCATCGCGACACCGGTGATCATCGAAGCCTCGTCCGAACACAGGAAACAGGCGGCGTTGCCCATGTCCTGCGGGGTCGAGAACCGGCCCAGCGGGATGGTGGACAGGAACTTGGCGCGCATCTCGGGCGTGTCCTCGCCCATGAAGGATTTCAACAGCGGGGTCTCGCCCGCCACGGGGTTGAGCGCGTTGACCCGCACACCATCCGGCGCAAGCTCTACCGCCATGGTGCGGGTCGCGGTGATCATCCAACCCTTGGAGGCGTTGTACCAGTTCAGCCGGGGTCGCGGAGAAACACCGGCGGTCGAGGCGACATTCAGGATCGCGCCCTTGCCGCGATCCTTCATATGCGGCACCAGCGACCGGGCAGTCAGATAGACCGACTTCATGTTGACGCGAAAAACACGGTCGAAATCCGCCTCGCTGACGTCTTCCAACGCGGTTGGAAGGTGCGTTACGCCGGCATTGTTGACCAGAATATCCACATGCCCGAACCTGCGCAGCGCCGCGGCCGCCATCGCATCGACCGAATTTCCGTCGGACACATCGACCTGATGGGCAAAAGCATCGCCATCCATCTGCGCGGCGGTCTCGCGCGCCGTGTCCAGGTTGATATCCGCTACCATGACACGGGCGCCCTCGGACACGAATTTCGCCACGATCCCGGCGCCGAACCCCTGCGCGCCACCGGTGACGATGGCTGTTTTTCCGTCCAGTCTCATATGGTTCACTCCCTCTTGGCCCGAGATTAGCAGCGGCGTGGACAGACGCCAGTCTATTCGTCGCCGATCTTGCCGCGCAGGGCCTTGACCTCGGCGCGCGCCTTCTTGGCGTCGAGCCGGCGCCGGACCGAGCCGCGCGTCGGCTTGGTCGCGATGCGGCGTTTCGGGGCCACCAGCGCGCGCGCGATCAGGTCGACCAGCCGGGCGCGAACGATCTCGCGGTTGCGGGCCTGGCTGCGGGTTTCGTCGCATTGCAGGACAATGGCCCCCTCGCTAGTCCAGCGGCGTCCTGCCAACCGTTTCAACCGCGCCTTGACCGGTGCGGGCAAGGAAGGCGAGCGCGCCGCCTCGAACCGCAATTCGACCGCCGAGGACACCTTGTTCACATTCTGCCCGCCCGGCCCCGAGGCGCGCATGAAGCTCTCGCTCAACTCCCAGTCCTGGATTACGATATCGTCGGTCACGTACAGCATGGCGACACCTTAGCGGGCCTCGCGGGTATGAAAAAGGCCGCCCATCGGGCGGCCTTTCGAAAGTTCAGGAAGCTGTGCCAGTGGGCCAACAGGCTCGACCGGGGCGGGTACCCGCCAAGGACTGCCTTGACCGGCGCCTGCCCCTAGGTTCCGGCACCTCTTACCAATCCCTTTCTCGACACTGGACCACCTCCTTTGCTTTGCTGTTGAACTCATCTTCAGCCTGCCACAGGAAGTGATTTGCGCCAAATGAAATCTTCAGGCGGCGGCGCGGGTCGGGGTAAGTCGTTGAACGATAACGCGGAACGGGATCAGCGCGATCAGGGCAAGTGAGAGTTTGACCAGCCAGTCGGCAAAGGCCAGCGTGACCCACAGCGGCATCGGCGTGCCCGTGTTCATGAAGGGCACCGCCTCCCACGCCCAGTTGACGGCGGCGTCGGCATCGGGCCCAAACAGGGTGATGCTGGCCGAAAAGGCGATGGTAAAGAACAGCGCGGTGTCCAGCGCCGAGCCGATCAGGGTCGACACCAGCGGCGCCCGCCACCAGCGCCCGCCCCGGAACCGGTTGAACACCGCCACATCGGTCAGTTGCGCGATCAGGAACGCGGTGCCCGAGGCGACCGCGATCCGCAGCGGCACGGCGGTATAGGTATAGCCGTCGCCTTGCAGCATGATCTGGCTGCCGATCAGCGAACAGATCACCCCGGTCACAAAACCGGCAAACACCACGCGCCGCGCGGCCTCGGTTCCATAGACGCGGTTCATCACATCGGTGACCAGAAAAGCCAGCGGATAGGTGAAGGCACCCCAGGTCAGCAATCCGTCGAGGATCAGGAACTGGACGAGGATGTTCGACGCCACCACGATGGCGGCCATGGCAAGAATGCCGGGAAGGAATGCGCGGGTCATGTTTCGGGGTCCGTTTTGACAAGGGTGCGGCGACTTGGTCCGCCTGTGTCGCGGACAAGCCGGGCGTTTAGCCCGCAACACCCCGTCCTGTCAATCCGGCAGCAGGTATTCGACCAGCTCGGTCCGTTGCAGCATCAGGAAATTGTCGTCGGACACCATCGTCGCGCGCAGCCGCCCCTGCCCGTCGCGCCAGACCGACAGACCTTCAAGGTTGTCATGGCTGGAAATGCGGCTTTGAAACAGGGTCTCTTCGCCAGCGACCCCGTTGGCTGTCACGTTCCAACGGCGCAGGCGCGAGCGGAACCCGATGGCGCCGGTATCCCGCTCCAGCACATAAAACCGCCCGTCAGGTCCGAAATCGGCGGCCACCGGCAGGAAGTCGCCACGCTGCTCCAGGTGAAACGCCGTGCTCCAGGCCCGCCCGTCCCAGCGATAGACCGGGATCGAACCATCGGCGGTGCGGCTGCTTTCAGGCAGGGTATAGAGCCGCCCGCGCGCGTCCATCGCCAACCCCTCGAAGGCGCCGTTGCGAGCCATTTGGCGAAACGCGTCCGGACGCGGCAGAACCTCGGCCCGGCCATCGGGGCGCATGTATCGCGCCACCCGCGCCACGCCTTCGAACGAGATGTAGATCACCCCGTCCGGCCCGATCGCCAGCCCCTCGCTGTCGCCGACCCGGCCCTTGAGTACCTTGTTCTTGCTCGACCTGACCTTGTGCACCGTGTCGATCTCGACGCCGGTGATCTGGTCACCGTCGCGCTGCACCCTCGCTGTCAGGATCGTGGCGCGGTCGGACAGTACGGTCATGCCGATACCGTCCGACGCCATTTCGATGGCCGAAAAACCGCCGAACCAGGGTTGCGACCCCCGCCAGGTGAAACTGCCCAGATGCTGTGCCTCGCCCCGGTCCACGGCAAGGCCGGGACCGGACAGCACCAGCCCCGCCGCTATTGCGAACGCAAGACGGAGGCGCATTGCTTCGGCAGGTCGGCCAGCACGTATTCGCGGCGTTTCTTGGGCGGTGGCGCATTGGGGTCACGCGGCTTCGGCGGCGGCGGGTTCAGGATATTGTTCACCCATTCCTGCGCCTCCGCACAGCCATCCCCCTGCGGCGGCGGGGTCTGATCGACACAGCCGCGCGAGCCGCGCGGACAACTCAGCCGCACATGGAAATGATAGTGATGCCCCCACCAGGGCCGGATCTTGCGCAGATAGGACCGGTCGCCCTTTTCGTTGTTGCACATCCAGACCTTGGCACCGGGAAAGACGAAGATGCGCGCCACCCGCTTGTCGCGCGCTGCCTCGCGCATGATCGCATGATGCTGGCGGGTCCAGCTGTCATTGACATAGGCGCCCTTGGCCCGGCGCAGCGAGATCGAGGAAATCTTCTCGCGATGCTGACCCGACAGACGCAGATTGTTGGCCTGCAACATCCAGATGTCGATATCCAGCCCCAGCTGGTGGCTGCGATGCCCGGTCAGCATCGGCCCACCGCGCGGCTGGCTGATATCGCCGATGTAAAGCCCGCTCCAGCCTTTCTGCCGGGCGGCAAAACCGCTCAGGTCGCGAATGAAGTCGATGGTCTCGGGGTGGCCCCAGTTGCGGTTGCGGCTCAGCCGCATCGCCTGCCAGGTGGGGCCGGTCTCGGGCAGTTGCTCCAGCCCGGCCGCGCAACCCTTGGCATAGCTGCCATAGGCGGCGGGTTTCTGCCGAGAGGCCTGCTTTTGCGCCCCGAAAAGCTCTTTGGCCAATGGCTCGGCCTGCGCCGGAGCGGCACCCAGCACCGGACTCAGCATCAATAGAAGAACGGCAATGATCTGAATAAACACTATTTCTGGTCCCCTTTTGGATTCACCCAAATCAACAGGATCAGTCCCAGAATAAACAAGCCGACGACCGGTGAAACCCCCAAGCGCGCAGACCCGGTTGCCGCCGTGGCCGCCCCGATCAACGCAGGCGCAAGAAACGCGGTCGCCCGGCCCGACAAACCATAAAGCCCAAAGCTTTCGGTTGGGGTCGCCGGATCGGTATGTCGCACCATCATCGACCGGCTGGCCGCCTGAACGATACCACCGAACCCGCCGATCAGCACACCGCAAAAGAAGAAGACGAAATCGGGCAGGCTCGAACCTTCGGCCAGCGGGATACCGAAAACCTGCGTGCGGTCCATGCCCACGATGGTGGCGCAGACCAGGATCAGCACCAGGATTGAACCGACAATGACCGGCTTGGGCCCCAGCCTGCGATCGGCCAGCCCGCCCAGCCAGCTGAACGCCGCCGCCGAAATGGCCGCGATGATGCCGAACACGCCGATCATCGTGATCTCCCAACCCAGTACCAGCCGGGCATAGACCCCGCCAAAGCCGTAAAGCCCGTTGAGCGCGTCGCGATAGAACATAGACGAGGCCAGATAGCTGGCCAGGCTGCCCCGGTGGCGCAGGTTCTTGACCGATTGCACCACCAGCGCCACCGCCTGCCCGAAACTGCCGTGCCGGCCGCTGCCGCGGGGTTCGCGCACCCAGAGGAAATAGGGGATCATGAAGATCACGAACCAGAGCGCGGTGAACGGGCCGACGGCGCGGGTTCCCTCGCGGGTCGCGGGGTCGAGTCCCAATATTGGATCGAGGCCGATCAGCGTCTTGCCATTGCCCTGCTCGACAAAGAGCAGCAGCATGATGAACAACGCCACCACGCCGCCGAGATAGCCAAAGGCGAAACCCGAGCCCGAGATCTGGCCCACTTCCTCTTTGGTGCCGAGAGAGGGGAGCTGCGCGTTGATGAAGATCAGCGCATATTCGGCGCCGATGAAACCGATGCCGAAACTGGCCATCATCCACCACAGGTTGCCACCGGTCGGATCCATGTACCACAGGCCCCAGGCGCCCACGACATACATGCCGCAGAACAAGGTGATCCAGGTCATGCGGCGGCCCGAGATATCGGCCATCGCCCCCAGGAAAGGCGCGCCGAAACCGATGATCAGCCCGGTGATGGTCAGGCATTGCGACCAGACTACCTGCGCCTGCGCCTTGGCAGCCTCGTCCGCCAACCCTTGGCCCATGAAATAGTCCGCCGCCACCGCGGCAAAGAACGGGCTGAACACGAAGGTCACAAGAAGCGTGTGATAAGGCTGGCTGGCCCAGTCGAAGAAATACCAGCCCCAGATACGCTTGCGCGCCGAGATATCCGCCATGCCTGTCCCCGTTCAAATTGTTTGTGTAATTGCTTCGGTTATGGCGGCTGGTTCGGGGGCGAGGCAAGTCTTTCCTGCGCCGGACCGCGTGAACCCTTGCGTCTTTGCCCTGCTGCTCTTAGGTCTGTCCGCGGTTCGTGCGCGAGGAGGCCCCATGCAGTCGCTGTTTCAAATCCTGATGCTGATCCTGGATGTGATCTGGTTCTTCATCCTGGCGCATGTAATCATGAGCTGGCTGATTAACTTTCAGGTGCTGAACATGCGACAGCAGCTGGTGGCGCAGATCTGGTACGGGCTGAACCGGGTGCTGGAGCCGATCTATGGCCCGATCCGCCGGATCCTGCCGCCGATGGGCGGGCTGGACCTGACGCCTCTGGTCGTATTGCTGGCAATCATGGCGCTGCGGATCGTGCTGATCAACAACGTCGCTCTGTTCTATTGAGTGCGGCGAGGGGGCGCTGCCCCCTCTTGGCCTGACGGCCAATTCACCCCCGAGGTATTTTCGAACAGAAGAAGACGGGCGCCGGTGCTCTTGTTCCCGGCGCTTTTGCGCGTGTAAGGTGGTTCCAAAGAGCAAAGTGCAAAAATCAGGACAGGCCACCCCCAGATGTTCGACGCCGCACCGCTGTTGCGAGATGTGTTTGGATTCGACGCCTTCCGCCCCGGACAGGAAGAGATCGCGCGGGCCGTGGCCGAGGGCGAGAACGTGCTGGCGATCATGCCCACGGGGGGCGGCAAATCGCTTTGCTTCCAACTGCCGGCACTGATGCGCGACGGGGTGACGGTGGTGATCTCACCGCTGATCGCCCTGATGCGCGACCAGGTACGCGGCTTGCAGGAGGCGGGTGTCGAGGCGGGGGCCTTGACCTCGGGCAACACAGCTGAAGAGACCGAGGCTGTCTGGGAGGCGCTGGACGCGGGGCGGCTGAAGCTCCTTTACATGGCCCCCGAACGGCTCGCCTCGGGCGCGGCGATGGGGATGCTGCGGCGGATCGGGGTGAGCCTGATCGCGGTGGACGAGGCCCATTGCGTCAGCCAGTGGGGCCACGATTTCCGCCCCGACTACCTGCGCATCGGAGAGCTGCGCCGGGCGCTGGGCGTGCCGCTGGCCGCCTTCACCGCCACGGCGGACGCCGAGACACAGGCCGAGATCGTCGCGAAACTGTTCGACGGAGAAGCGCCGCGCAGCTTTCTGCGCGGGTTCGACCGGCCCAATATCCACCTCGCCTTTGCCGCCAAGGACAGCCCGCGCCGCCAGATCCTGGATTTCGCGGGCGCCAGGCGCGGCCAGTCGGGCATCGTCTATTGCGGCACCCGCGCCAAGACCGAGACGCTGGCGCAAGCCCTGCGCGAGGATGGCCATAGCGCCTGTCACTATCACGGCGGTATGGAGGCCGAGGACCGCCGCATCGTCGAGACCCGCTTTGCCCGCGAGGACGGGCTGATCGTGGTAGCGACAGTGGCCTTTGGCATGGGCATCGACAAGCCGGATATCCGTTGGGTCGCCCATGCCGATCTGCCGAAATCCATCGAGGCCTATTATCAAGAGATCGGCCGCGCCGGGCGCGATGGCGGGCCGGCCGAGACGCTGACCCTGTTCGGCCCCGACGACATCCGCCTGCGCCGCAGCCAGATCGACGAAGGCTTGGCCCCGCCCGAGCGCCGCGCCGCCGACCATGCCCGGCTGAACGCGCTTCTGGGTCTGGCCGAGGCTATGACCTGCCGTCGACAGACCCTGCTGGGTTACTTTGGCGAGACCGAGATCACCTGCGGCAAATGCGATCTGTGCGACAGCCCGGCGGAACGGTTCGATGGCACCACCGCAGTGCGCATGGCCTTGTCGGCGATGCTGCGGACCGAGGAATGGTTCGGCGCGACCCATCTGATCGACATTCTGCTGGGCAACCAGACCGACAAGATCCGCGAACGCCGCCATGACCAGTTGCCCACCTACGGCGTCGGCACCGAATGGAACCGCGCCCAGTGGCAGGCGATCTTTCGCCAGATGATGGGCCGCGACCTGGTGCGCCCCGATCCCGAACGCCATGGCGCGTTGCGGATGACCGAGGCGGCGCTGCCGATCCTGCGCGGCGAGGCCGAAATCGAGTTGCGCAAGGATACGGTGCGCAAGGCGGCGCGGCGTCCGGCGGTCAAGGCCATGGTCAATGACGAGGACGCGCCGCTGCTGTCCGCGCTCAAGGCCAAGCGCCGCGCTCTGGCCGAGGCGGCGCGGGTCCCGGCCTATGTGATCTTTCCTGACCGCACCCTGATCGAGATGGCCGAGAAGCGCCCCGCGTCGCTGGACCAGATGGCCCGGATCGGTGGTATCGGTGCCAAGAAGCTGGAGCGCTACGGCGCCCTGTTCCTGGAGGTGGTGAGCGGTGCGGCCGAAGCGCTGCACCCCGCCCGCCGCAAGCTGGCCGGTCGGCAGACCGGCAACATCTATGACCGGCTGCTGGCGGTGCAGGCCGATCTGGCGCGCGGCCCCGACGGAATCGACAAGCCGCTCAGCTGTTCGGCATCGCAACTGGCCAAGGTGGCGCAGATGCGGCCCGACGACCGGCACGGGCTGGAGGTGCTGTTGGGCGACCGGCGCTGGGAACGTTTTGGTGAGGCCTTTCTGGACGTGCTGGGCCAGGCGTCCTAGATACGTGCGGAACCAAGGACGAGGGGGCAGGACATGCTGGTGGTGATCTCTCCGGCCAAGCGGCTGGATTGGGCGGAACGTGACATAGCGGCGACCGAACCCGCCTTTCAGGACGATGCGGTGCGGCTGGCCAAGACCGCGCGCAACCTGACGCTGGGCGATCTCAAGAAACTGATGGGGCTGAGCGACGATCTGGCCCGGCTCAACCGCGACCGGTTCCGCGAATTCGCCGATGCGCCCGGCGCTGATGTGACCCGCCCTGCCGCGCTGGCCTTTGCCGGGGACACCTATCAGGGGCTCGAAGCGGCCTCGCTCGACCCCGAGGAAATGGTCTGGGCGCAACAGCATCTGCGCATCCTGTCGGGGCTATACGGCCTGTTGCGCCCACTGGATGCGATCCAGGCCTATCGGCTGGAAATGGGCAGCCGGTTGAAGACGCGTCGGGGGACCTCTCTCTATGACTATTGGGGCGATCAGCTGTCCAGAACGCTGAATGCGCAGGCGGATGAGATCGGTACCGATGTGCTGGTCAACTGCGCCAGCCAGGAATATTTCGGCGCCGTGGATCCCAAGGCGCTGAAACTGCGGGTGATCACGCCGGTGTTCATGGAGGACAAGGGCGGCGCGCCCAAGATCGTGAGTTTCTATGCCAAGAAGGCGCGCGGGGCGATGGCCCGCTATATCGTGCAACGCCGTCTGACCGATCCGCAGGCGCTGAGTGAATTCGACAGCGGCGGATACCAGTTTAACGCAGAGATGTCCGAACCCGACAAACCGGTGTTCCTGCGCCCTTATCAGGGCTGATTTTCTCTCGACCTCTTGCGCGGCGCCGGGCAGTCTGTCGCCACGAGAGAGGGAGAAGGCCATGACCGTATTGATCGCCGGTGCCGGTATCGCGGGGCTCAGCCTGGGGCTGACGCTGCACCAGATCGGGGTGCCGTTCCGCATATACGAGGCGACGGCGGTGCTGCGCCCGATGGGGGTGGGGATCAACCTGCAACCCAACGCGGTGCGCGAATTGCTGGATCTGGGGCTGGAGGCGGAGCTGGACCGGATCGGGGTGCGAACGCGCCAACTGGGGTTCTACTCGAAACTGGGCAAGACCATCTGGGAAGAACCGCGTGGCACCTGGGCCGGTTATGCCTGGCCGCAATATTCGGTGCATCGCGGCGCCTTGCAGATGATTCTCTATGAAGCGTTGATCACGCGGGCCGGGGCAGATTGCGTGGTGACGGGCGCTCGCGCCACCGGGTTCGAAACCGGGCCAGAGGGCGCCATTCTGATCCTGAGCGATGGGCGCCGGGTCGAGGGGCGGTTGCTGATCGCCGCCGACGGTATCCATTCGGCGCTTCGGGCGCAGATGTACCCGGACGAGGGCGAGCCGATCTGGAACGGACGCGTCTTGTGGCGTGCCACCACCCGGGCGCCCGCCTATTTCGGTGGCGGCACGATGGCGATGATCGGGCATGACGATCTGCGGCTGGTGTCTTATCCGATCTCTGACCCGGATAGCGACGGCATGGTCGAAATGAACTGGATCGCCGAGAAACGCTTCCCCTTGGATGCCGCGTGGAAGAAAGAGGATTGGAACCGTGCCGCCGATATCGGTGACTTCCTGCCCGATTTCGAAGAATGGCGGTTCGACTGGATTGACGTTCCCGCGCTGATCCGGGGGGCCGAGGTGGTCTATGAATACCCGATGGTCGACCGCGACCCGCTGCCCCGCTGGACGGATGGTTCGATGACCCTGATGGGCGATGCGGCGCATCCCACTTATCCGGTGGGATCGAACGGGGCCAGCCAGGCGATCCTGGATGCCCGCATCATCGGCGCCCGTCTGCTGGAGGATGGGATTACGCCCAAGGCGCTGGCGGCATACGAGGCCGAAGTCCGCCCTGTGACCACCGCCGTTGGCAAGGCCAATCGCGCGGGCGGGGGGCCGGACGGGGTGCTGCAACGGGTCGAGGATCTGTGCGGCGGGGATTTCGACGATATCGACACCGTGATCCCCCACGCGGATCTGGCCGCACATGCGGCCAGGTACAAATCCATCGCCGGGTTCTCGATAGAAGAGCTGAATGCGCGCCCCCGGACCATCGCCGAAGGCGCACGCGTTTCAGCCTAGACCGTTATCGCCGCCGCAACCGCCGCTTTCCAGCGGCGATAAGCGGCCTCGCGGTTGCCCTCGGGCATCTTGGGGGTGAACCGGGCATCCAGCGCCCAGGTCGCGGCAAAGCCCGCCTGATCGGGATAAAGCCCCGCTCGCATCCCGGCCAGCCAGGCCGCGCCCAGCGCCGTGGTCTCTTGCATCACCGGGCGGTCCACCGGCGCGCCCAGACGGTCGGCCAGTCCCTGCATTGCCCAGTCAGACGCGCTCATGCCGCCATCGACGCGCAGGATCACATCCGCATCCGCGCCCCAATCGCCCTGCATCGCCTCCCACAGGTCGCGGGTCTGATAGGCGACGCTTTCCAGCGCCGCCTTGCAGAACTCGGCAGGGCCGGAATTGCGCGTCAGCCCGAACATGGCGCCCCGGCAATCAGGTTTCCAATAGGGGGCACCAAGACCGGTGAAGGCGGGCACAAGAATGACGTTCTGGGCCGGATCGGCGCGGGCGGCCAGTTCACCGCTTTGCGCCGCGGTCTCGATGATACCCAGCCCGTCGCGCAGCCACTGCACCGCCGCCCCGGCGATGAATATCGACCCTTCCAACGCATAGGTCCGCTGGCCGTCCAACTGATAGGCGATGGTCGTAAGCAACCGGTTCTGCGAGGCGACCGGCTGTGTCCCGGTATTGAGCAGCGCGAAACAACCGGTGCCATAGGTGGATTTCATCATGCCGGGCTGGAAACAGGCCTGCCCTATCGTGGCCGCCTGCTGGTCGCCGGCAACGCCCAGGATCGGCACCTGCCCGCCAAACAGATCCGTGGTACCGAAATCGGCAGCACAGTCGCGCACCTCGGGCAGCATCGCCATCGGCACGTCCAGCAATTCGCAGATCTCCTTGCTCCATTCCCCCTGATGGATGTCGAACATCAGCGTCCGCGCGGCGTTGGTGGCATCGGTCGCGTGAACCCGCCCGCCGGTCAGCCGCCAGATAAGGAACGAGTCGATGGTGCCAAACAGCAGCTCTCCCGCCGCGGCCCGATCGCGCGCGCCCGGCACGGTGTCGAGGATCCATTTCACCTTGGTGCCCGAGAAATACGGATCGAGCAGCAGGCCAGTCTGGGCGGTAAAGTCATCCTCGCAGCCCGCATTGCGCAGCCGCTCGCAGATGGCCGCGGTGCGCCGGTCCTGCCAGACGATGGCGCGATGCACGGGCGCACCGCTGGCCTTGTCCCAGACAACGGTGGTTTCGCGCTGGTTGGTAATGCCGATACCGGCGATCTGTTCAGGTCCGATCCCCTGAGCAGAGATCACTTCGCGGCAGACCTCCAGCGTGGTTTGCCAGATCTCTTCGGCGTCGTGTTCCACCCAGCCCGCTTCGGGAAAATGCTGGGTGAATTCACGCTGAGCGGTCGCCACCCGCCGCATCTCGCCATCGAACAGGATCGCCCGGCTCGAAGTGGTGCCCTGGTCGATCGCCAGAATAAAGGTCATTCTCTGCCCCCTGTCATCGTCTCTTGACCCGGGACTGTAGCCGCATTTCCGGCGTGTCAGGAAGCCCCTACTAATCGTTTAGTTGAGGAACCGCGATATTGTCGATCAGCCGCACCCCGTCGAGCCAGGCCGCCACCAGCAGGCGCGCGGGTTCGGTGGGCCGGTCAAGCGCGCGCAGACTGTCCGCTGTGCGCAGGTCGAAATACTCGATATCGACAAAACCGGCGGCGCCCAGAGCCTCGCGCGCCGCGGGCGCCAGATCACCAAATGAGGCGCCAGCCGCCAGCCGCTCAGCCACCTGCCGCATCACCGGATAAAGCCGACCCGCTCGCTCCAGCCCGTCAGCCGAGAGCCTCATGTTGCGCGACGACATCGCCAGTCCCGAAGGCTCGCGCACCGTGGGACAGCCAATCACCGTGATGGGGATATCCAGATCCTGCGCCATGCGGGTCACCAGCATCATCTGCTGGTAATCCTTTTCGCCGAAATAGGCCCGGTCGGCCGCGGTTTGCAGGAACAGTTTCGCCACCACGGTCGCCACGCCGTCGAAATGGCCGGGGCGGCACGCCCCCTCCATTACATCGGTCAGACCCGAGACCGAAACGGTAGTGGCAAACCCCTCTGGATAGATTTGATCGGGATCGGGCACATAGATCGCATCGACCCCATAGGGCGCCAGCTTGGCGGCGTCGGCCTCTTCGGTACGGGGGTATTTGGCCAGATCCTCGGGGCTGTTGAATTGTTTCGGGTTGACGAAAATGGTCACCACCACCCGGTCGCAAGCCGCCTTGGCCGCCGCGACCAGCGACAGGTGGCCATCGTGCAACGCGCCCATCGTGGGCACCACACCGATGCTTTCGCCCGCACGCTTCCAACCGGCGGTGGCGGCGCGCAGATCGGTTAGCTTGCGCAGGATCGGCGCGCTCATGCCTTGGGACCTTTGACAGGGGCCTGATCACCAAACACATGTTCCGCCGCCGGAAAGCTGCGCGCGCGGACCTCGGCCGCATATTCGGCAATCGCCGCCTCGGCCAGCTTGCCCAGATCGGCATAGCGTTTGACGAATTTCGGTTTGAACGCGGTGAAAAAGCCCAGCATGTCATCGACCACCAATATCTGTCCGTCACACCCGGCCGAGGCCCCGATGCCGATGGTGGGAATCGCCACCTCGTCGGTGATCCGGTCGGCCAGCGTCGCGGGCACCTTCTCCAGCACCACCGAGAACGCGCCCGCATCGGCTACCGCATGCGCATCGGCCAGCACCGCCTGGGCCTGATCGTCGCGGCCCTGCACCTTGTAGCCGCCCAGCGTATTGATCGACTGCGGCGTCAGCCCGATATGGGCCATCACCGGAATGCCACGCTTCACCAGAAACCGGATGGTTTCGGCCATCTCGACCCCGCCTTCCAGCTTGACCGCGCCGGCACCGGTCTCGGCCATCAGCCGGGCGGCATTGCGGAACGCCTGCGCCGGGCCCTCCTCGTAACTGCCGAATGGCATGTCGATGACCAGCATCGACCGCTCAAGCCCGCGCGCCACCGCCTGGCCGTGCAGGATCATCATTTCCATTGTGACACCCAGAGTGGAACTGAGCCCATGCAGCACCATGCCGACGCTGTCGCCCACCAGCACGAAATCGCAATGCCCGTCCATCAGCCGCGCCATCGGAGTCGTATAGGCGGTCAGGCTGACCAGCGGCACGCCCCCCTTTCGCGCCCGGATATCCTGGGCATTGGGGGCGGTCTTGCGGGCAGTCGCACTCATTTTCAGTCCTCCGCAGAAAATGTTGCATTGCAGCATAGGTATTTCGCAATCGCAGCGAAAGCCCGATTGCGCCAACAATTCCTTGATTGCCCCGGGATTTGCGGAAACAGTGAGGCAAGCCGTGGCGGGTTCACGATCCCGTCAGACGAAACCAAACGGGGAGAGTTGGAATGAAACGGTTTGTAAAACAGGGCTTTGTCTCTGGCCTTGCGCTAAGCGCCGCGTTGATCGCAGGGGCCGCATGGGCCAAGGATGACATCACCATCGCGATGCAGTTGGAGCCGCCGCATCTGGACCCGACCAGTGCCGCGGCGCAGGCCATCGACTCGGTGGTCTATGTGAATATTTTCGAGGGATTGACCCGCTTTATGGGCGATGGATCGATCGTCCCCGCCCTGGCCGAAAGCTGGGAGATCTCGGAGGATGGCACCGTCTACACCTTCAAGCTGCACGAGGGCGTAACCTTCCATGACGGCTCGTCGATGGATGCCGAGGACGTCAAGTTCAGCCTGGACCGCGCCCGCGCCGAAGACAGCGCCAACGCGCAAAAGGCACTGTTCGCCGGCATCGACAGTGTCGATGTTGTCGATCCACTGACCGTAAAGGTGACGCTGACCGAACCCAACGGCAATTTCCTGTTCAACATGGCCTGGGGCGATGCGGTGATCGTGGCGCCCGAGAGCATCGAGAACATCAAGACCGCGCCGGTGGGCACCGGCCCCTATACATTTGGCGAATGGGTGCAGGGCGACAAGATCGTGCTGAACCGCAACACCGGTTACTGGGGTGACCAGCCGGCGCTCGCACAAGCGACGTTCAAGTTCATCTCGGACCCCACAGCCGCCTTCGCCGCAATGATGGCCGAGGATGTGGACGTGTTCACCGGCTTCCCCGCGCCCGAGAACCTGCCGCAATTCGAAGCCGATCCTCGGTTCCAGGTGCTGGTCGGGTCGACCGAGGGGGAAACCATCCTGTCGACCAACAACAAGCAGGCGCCCTTTGACAACGTCAAGGTGCGCCAGGCGATGGCCCATGCGATCGACCGCCAGGCGATCATCGACGGCGCGATGTTCGGATATGGCACCCCGATCGGCACGCATTTCGCACCGCACAACCCGGCCTATGTCGATCTGACCGGCAACTCTGCCTATGACCCGGACAAGGCCAAGGCGCTGTTGGCCGAGGCCGGTCTGCCGGATGGGTTCGAAACCACGCTGCACCTGCCGCCCCCCTCATATGCACGGCGCGGCGGCGAGATCATTGCGGCCCAGCTGGCCGAGGTCGGCATCAAGGCCGAGATCATCAATGTCGAATGGGCGCAATGGCTGGAAACCGTGTTCAAGGGCAAGAACTTTGGCCTGACCATCGTCAGCCATACCGAACCGATGGATATCGGCATCTATGCCCGGCCTGAATACTACTTCCAGTACGACAATCCAGCGTTTCAGGAACTGATGACGACGTTGAATTCGACCACCGACCCGGACAAGCGGACCGAGCTGATGCAACAGGCGCAGCGCATCATCTCCGAGGATTACGTGAACGGCTACCTGTTCCAGCTTGCCGCGCTGAGCGTGGCCAAGGCCGGTGTTCAGGGCCTGTGGGCCAATGCGCCCACCGCCGCGACCGATCTGTCGGCGATCAGCTGGTCCGAGTAAGGCGCGGGACCATTTTCTGACCCAGAAAATGGCTCAGAAAATCTGCGATTTTCTGGCTCGCCGCTCCGGCGGCGGGTCTTTTTTCCGAATGGGTGGCATCGACCCGACATGCTCCGCTACAGCCTGAAACGCGCGCTCTCGCTGACGATCAGCCTGGCCATTGCAAGCCTTGTCATCTTTGCGGTGATCGAGATCGCCCCGGGGGATCCCGCCTCGTTCATGCTGGGCGTCAACGCGCAACCCGATACGCTGGCTGCGCTGCGCACAGAGCTGGGTCTGGATCAGTCAAAGGCCGAACGCTATGTCAGCTGGGTGACCGGCATGCTGCGCGGCGATTTCGGTACCTCTTATACCTATCGCACCCCTGTCTCGCAGATGATCGCGGACCGGCTCTGGGTGTCGCTGCCGCTCGCGCTCTACGCGCTGGCGCTGTCCACCGCCATCGCCCTGCCCGCCGGCATCTATGCCGCAGCCCGCCGGGGCAAACCCGGCGATCTGGCGGTGATGGGCGCGACCCAGCTGGGCGTCGCGGTGCCTAATTTCTGGTTCGCCATGATGCTGGTGCTGATTTTTGCGATCAACCTGCGCTGGTTCAACGCGGGCGGCTTTGCCGGCTGGGACAAGGGGCTCGTCGCGGGCCTGCACTCGCTGACCCTGCCCGCCATTGCGCTGGCCCTGCCTCAGGCGGCGATCCTGGCTCGGGTGATGCGCTCGGCCCTGCTCGACATTCTGGGCGAGGATTTCATGCGCACCGCGCGGGCCAAGGGCCTGACCCGCCGCCAGGCGCTGTGGCGGCACGGGCTGCGCAATGCGCTGATCCCGGTGCTGACCATCATCGGCCTGCAATTCTCGTTCCTGCTGGCGGGATCGATCATCATCGAGCAGGTGTTCTATCTGCCCGGCCTCGGACGGCTGGTATTTCAGGCCATCTCGGCGCGCGACCTGATCGTGGTGGAATCGGTTGTCATGCTGTTGGTCTTTGCCGTGATCGTGGTCAATTTCCTGGTCGACCTGGCCTATGCTCTCGTCGACCCGCGCCTGAGGTCCCGGACATGAGCCGCAACCTGATCCTGGGCACGGGCCTTTCCTCGCTGGTGGTACTGGCAGCGCTCATCTCTTTCATCTGGACTCCCTACGACCACACCGCGCTGAACATCCCGACCAAACTGCAAACACCGAATGCGCAACACTGGTTCGGTACCGATCATTTCGGACGTGACATGTTTTCGATGATCATGGTTGGCGCGCGCACCTCGATTGCGGTGGCCCTTTTGGCCGTGGGCATCGGCATGAGCCTGGGCGTACCGCTGGGCCTGACCGCCGCGGCGCGCAAGGGGTCGTGGCTGGACGAGTTGATCATGCGCGGCAACGATCTGGTCTTTGCCTTCCCCTCGCTGGTGATCGCCATCCTGATCACCGCGGTCTTTGGCGCTGGCGCCGTCAACGCCATCATCGCCATCGGCATCTTCAACATCCCCGTCTTTGCCCGCATCACCCGTGGCGCGGCGCTCAGCCTGTGGGAGCGCGAGTTCATCCTGGCTGCGCGCGTCGCGGGTAAGGGTGCGGCGCGCATTTCGGCCGAACATATCCTGCCCAACGTGGCCAACCTGCTGATCGTGCAGGGCACCATCCAGTTCTCGCTGGGCATCCTGGCCGAAGCGGGGCTGAGCTATGTCGGACTTGGCGCGCAACCGCCGACGCCCAGCTGGGGCCGGATGCTGGCCGATGCACAGACCATGGTCAGTTTCGCGCCGCATCTCGCACTGATCCCGGGGCTGGCCATCATCCTGACCGTGCTGGGGCTGAACCTGATGGGTGACGGGCTGCGCGACTGGCTTGACCCCCGGCTCAGGGTGGCGCGCACATGAGCCTGTTGCAGATCACCGACCTGTCGCTCTCGATCCATGCCTATGAGATCCTCAAGCGCGTGAACCTGACCATCGAGCCGGGTGAGATCGTGGCTGTCACCGGCGAGAGCGGCTCGGGCAAGTCGATGACGGCGCTGGCAGTGATGCAGCTGTTGCCCGGAGGCGCGCGCGCCAGTGGCTCGATCCGGCTGGACGGTCAAGAAATTCTGACCCTGCCCGAGGCGCAGATGTGCGCCTTGCGCGGCGCGGCGGTCGGCATGGTGTTTCAGGAACCGATGACGGCGCTGAACCCGGTCAAGACCATCGGCGATCAGGTGATGGAGACGATCCTGATCCACGAGGCGATGACGCCCGACAGGGCCGAAGAGCGCGCGCGCGAGGTTCTGACCCGCGTCGGCCTGCCGCCCGACCGGTTCCCGCTGTCGCGCTATCCGCATGAGCTCAGCGGTGGACAGCGCCAGCGCGTGGTCATCGCCATGGCCATCGCGTTACGCCCGAAACTGCTGATCGCGGACGAGCCGACCACCGCGCTCGACGTCACCACGCAGGCGCAGATCCTCGACCTGCTCAAGGGGCTGGTGCAGGAATACGGCATGGGCATGCTGATGATCACCCATGATCTGGCCGTTGTTGCCGACATGGCCGACCATATCACCGTCATGCGCCATGGCGAGGTGGTCGAGGCCGCCCCGACCCAGCGCCTGCTGACCGGTATGAGCCATCCCTATACCAGGATGCTGTTCGCTGCCTCGGACCACCGCGTGACCCTGCCGGCGCCACCACCACCCGCGCCGCTGCTCAAGGTATCGGATGTGGTGCGCGACTATGCCCTGCCGCGCACCCGGCTGTTTGCGCGCCCGGGCCATCACCGCGCCGTCGATCATGTCAGCTTTACCCTGAACCGGGGCGAGCGGCTGGGCCTGGTCGGGGAATCCGGCTGTGGCAAGTCCACCCTGACCCGCGCCATCCTGGGGCTGGAACCGGTTCAGAGCGGCGAAATCCGTCTGACGGGGCAACCGGTCTTTGACGGCAAACGTGCCAATCCCGAAATCCGCCGCCGCATGCAGGTGGTGTTTCAGGATCCTTACGGCAGCTTCAACCCGCGTCACCGGGTCGACCGGCTGGTGACCGAACCGTTTCACCTGCTCGATGCGCCACCAACCGGGTCGGACCGCAGCGACCGCATTGCCGAGATGCTGACCGCCGTCGGCCTGTCGCCCGACGATGCGGGTAAGTACATCCACGAGTTTTCCGGCGGCCAGCGCCAGCGCATCGCCATCGCCCGCGCGCTGATCATCCGGCCGCAGTTGATCCTGTTCGACGAGGCGGTTTCGGCGCTTGATGTCTCGGTCCGGGCGCAGATCCTCGACCTGCTGGCGCAGCTTTGCTCCGAATATGACCTGACCTATCTGTTCATCAGCCATGACCTGAGCGTGGTGCGCACGATCACAGATCGGGTGCTGGTGATGCAATCGGGCCGCATCGTGGAGCAAGGAGATACAGAACAGGTCTTTTCCGACCCCGCGCACCCCTATACCCGCGCCTTGATCGCAGCCGCGCCACAGCTTCCCGAAACCGGGGCACGACAGGCATGACCCTTATTCTGGCAATTATTCCCCAAGCTAGGGAACATAGCCGCGCAACCGCTCTTCCCGGTCAGCCCGATCTGCACCCGAAGGCCCGCCGATTTCGAAAACCTATGCTTTGCCATCGACAAGGAGACCGCAATGACCCTTCCCCTCTGGTTCGATCCCACGTTCTGCCTCATCGGTGGCCAATGGCAATCGGCTGCCAGCGGCGACACACTGCCGCTGATCAACCCCTCTGACGGCTCCGAGATCTGTCGCATCGCCCGCGGCACCGCGCCTGATATCGACGCTGCCGTAATCGCGGCAGAGACTGCACTGGCTGGTGACTGGGGCCGGATGACCGCGACCGAACGGGGGCGTATCCTGTCTCGGCTGGGTCAACTGGTGCTGGAGCGGGTCGAGGATCTGGCAGTGATCGAGGCAGCGGACGTGGGCAAGCCGCTGACCCAGGCCCGCGCCGATGCGGTGGCGCTGGCGCGGTATTGCGAATTCTACGGCGGTGCCGCCGACAAGGTGATGGGCGAGACCATTCCCTATCTCGATGGCTATACCGTCTATACCCTGCGCGAGCCGCACGGGGTCACCGGCCATATCGTACCCTGGAACTATCCGATGCAGATCATCGGCCGCTCGGTCGGGGCGGCGCTGGCCATGGGCAATGCCTGCGTTCTGAAACCGGCCGAAGAGGCCTGTCTGACCGCGCTGGCCTTTGCCGATCTGGCGATGCAGGCGGGGCTGCCCGCAGGTGCGCTGAATGTGGTGCCGGGTCTGGGGGGCGAGGCGGGCGCGGCGCTGTCGGCGCATCCGGGCGTGCACCATATCTCGTTCACCGGATCGGTCGCCACCGGTGCGCTGGTGCAACAGGCGGCGGGGCGTAACGTGGTGCCGGTGACGCTGGAACTGGGGGGCAAGTCGCCGCAACTGGTGTTCGACGATGCCGATCTGGAAGCCGCGCTGCCGTTTCTGGTGAATGCGGGGTGTCAGAATGCCGGTCAGACCTGCTCTGCCTCTTCCCGCATCCTGGCCCAGCGTGGCGTCTATGAAGAGGTCAAAGCGCGCATGGCTGCGGCCTATGCCGACCTGACCGTCGGCCCGGCGATGGAGGATCTGCGGGTGGGGCCGTTGATTTCGGCCCGGCAAAAGGAGATCGTGACCGGGTTTCTGGGCAAGGGCGCCGACCTGACCATCGCGGCGCAGGGCCGGATCGTGGATCACGCGCCGGCGTCGGGGGCTTATGTCCGCCCGACGCTTTTTGCCGATGTGCCCCCCGATCATGCGCTGGCCCGGGACGAGATCTTTGGCCCGGTGCAGGTCCTGATCCCGTTTGACACCGAAGAACAGGCCGTCGCGATCGCCAATGGCACCGATTACGGGCTGGTCGCGAGCATCTGGACCCGCGACGGCGCGCGCCAGATGCGGCTGGCCAAGCGGTTGCGGGCCGGACAGGTCTTTATCAACAATTACGGTGCTGGCGGCGGGGTCGAGTTGCCCTTTGGCGGGGTTGGGAAATCCGGTCACGGGCGCGAGAAAGGGTTCGAGGCGCTTTACGGCTTTTCGCAGCTCAAGACAGTCGCCGCGCGGCACGGCTGAGGATGAGCGCGCGCAGCGGAGATAACGTGGTTCTTGCCATCCTGCTGTCGCTGCTGGCGCTGGTCCTGTTCGACATGATGGGGCTGATCATCAAGTACCTGTCGCCGCGCTATGGGGCGGCGGAACTTTCGGCCTATCGCAACTTCTTCGGGGTCTTTCCCAGCGTGATTGCGCTGTGGTCATCGCGTGCCTGGCACAGTGCGGGGCGGCCTCTGCGGATCCGGCAGTGGCGGCTGGGGCTGATGCGCGGCGTTTATGTGACCTTTGCCCAATTCCTGTTCTACTATTCGCTGGGCAAGTTGGCCTTTGCGACCGCCTCGACCATCACCTATGCCAATGCGGTGTTCATGACCGCGCTTGCGGTGCCTCTGCTGGGTGAGCGTGTCGGCCTGATGCGCTGGGCCGCGGTGCTGCTGGGCTTTGCCGGGGTGCTGATGGTGATGAAGCCTGGCAGCGACAGTTTCTCGCCGGATGCACTGGCGCCGCTGGGGGCTGCGTTTCTCTATGCCCTGACCGGTGTCTCGGCGCGGCAGATGGACAGCGCGGTACCGAGCGCGCTGATCAACCTCTATTCCGTGGTGGCCGCGCTTTTTGGAGCATTGGCGATGGCCCTGTTGACCGGGGGATTTTCACCCATGGATCAATGGTCCGACCTGGGTTGGATCGCGGCAATGGGCGGTTTCGGGGGCTCGGCGGTTTTATGTCTCGTGGCCTCCTACAGGATGACAGAGCAGAGCAACCTGGCGCCTTTCAGCTATTTCGGTATTCCCATCGCCTTTGTGGCGGGTTGGCTCGTATTTGACGAAGCGCCTTGGGCCGACCTGTTTCCCGGTGCGCTGTTCATTGCTGGTGGAGGGCTTATGATCGTCTGGCGAGAACGGCTCAGATCACGGGCCGGGCGCCGAATTTCGAACTGAAATTCGGGTCGTTTTCCGGGACGGAAAACGACCCGAAATCCGTGCCGGATTTCGGTTTACACCTCAACGGCATAACTGGTTTGCCGCCCCACCCCGAACACCCGCTTGTAACGTGCGATTTCTTCAGCCGGACCCATCGCCTTTTCAGGATTGTCACTCAGCTTCACCGTTGGGCGCCCATCCGCCGAGATAGCCTTGCAAACCAGCGAGAAGGGGGCCAAGCCATCATCGGCAACCAACCCCCTGAAATCATTGGTCAATAGGGTTCCCCAACCAAATGATATCTTGGCCAGTCCTGCAAAACGGGCATGCAACTCGGCGATCTTGTCCACATCCAGCCCGTCCGAGAAAATGATACGCTTCTCTGTCGCGTTCTCGCCGCGCTCCTTCCACCAGGCGATGGCGGTTTCCGCCCCTTCCACCGGGTCGCCGCTGTCGATCCGGATGCCGGTCCAGCCAGCCAGCCAATCCGGCGCGCGCTCGAGAAAACCTTTGGTGCCGTAGGTGTCGGGCAGGATGATGCGCAGGTTGCCTTCGTGTTCCTCGTGCCAGTCACTCAGCACATCATAGGGTGCGCGGGCCAGTTCGGCGTCGTTTTCAGCAAGGGCGCTGTAGACCATCGGCAGTTCATGCGCGTTGGTTCCGATCGCCTCGACCTCGCGCCGCATTGCGATCAGGCAATTTGATGTGCCGGTGAATTTCGCCCCCAACCCTTCGATCATGGCTTGCACACACCAATCCTGCCACAGAAACGAGTGCCGCCGACGGGTGCCGAAATCAGCGATTGTCAGCCCATCGATCCCGCGCAGGCGCTCGATCTTCTCCCAGACCCGGGTCATCGCGCGGGCATAGAGGATCTGCAATTCGAACCGGCGCATATCATGCAGTACCGCGCGCGAGCGCAGTTCCATCAGCACTGCCAGCGCCGGTATCTCCCATAGCATCACCTCGGGCCAATTGCCCTCGAAGGTCAGCTCATATTGATCGTCACGGCGTTCCAGATGGTAGGGCGGCAATTGCAGCCCCTCGAACCATTCCATGAAATCCGGACGGAACATTTGGCGTTTGCCATAGAACGTGTTTCCGCGCAGCCATGTGCTTTCACCCCGGCTCAGGCGCAGAGACCGGATGTGGTCCAGTTGTTCGCGCAACTCTCCCTCGTCGATCAGCCGGGCCAGCGGGATCCGCGTCGTGCGGTTGATCAGGGAAAAGGTGACCTGTGTGTCGGGCTTGTTCCGGAACACCGACTGGCACATCAGCAGCTTGTAGAAATCGGTGTCGATCAGAGAGCGGACAATCGGATCGATCTTCCACTTGTGATTATAGACGCGGGTTGCGATGTCCACGGATGGCCCTCGTTCAGAATGGATCACCCATGGATACGCCAGCCTTACGGTCATGGCAATTCGCCCGGTCGCGGCTGCGCTTGATCAAACTGAAGCCTTCATTCTTGTCGCGTCCCGCGGTGGCAGATGGTTCAGCAGACAGCGAAACAGATCGGCCCTTCCCACAGGTTTGCTGAGGAAGTCGTCCATCCCCGCTGCAAGACAAGCAGCGCGATCACTGTCAAAGGTATTTGCGGTCAACGCGACGATCAGCGGCTGCGCCCCCTTTGTTGCCCGGATCTGGCTGGTCGCCTCGATCCCGCTCATCACCGGCATCGACATATCCATAAAGACGATATCCGGTTCTTGCCGCGTTGCCATCGCAACCGCCTGCTGACCGTCATGGGCGAAATCCAGACGGATCGGAAGATCGGCCAGGAACTTGCCCATCAAAAGGCGATTGACCCGGTTGTCATCGGCAACCAACACCGATAATCCGCGCAACCGATCTAGCTCGTCAGGCGACAGGGTCTGGGCGTCCGCATCTGCACCTGGATCGCCGGGTGGTCCGAGTGGCAGGCGAAGTGTGAAACACGATCCCTGACCCAGCGTGGACTCGACCGTGATCCGGCCTCCCATCAGGACAACCAGCTCGCGTGAAATCGTCAATCCCAGGCCGGTTCCACCATAGAGCCGCGTGGTATCGGTATCAGCCTGCGAGAACCGTTCGAACACTCGCTCGATCTTATCTGCGGCGATGCCGATTCCACTATCCTCGACCTCGATGACAAATAGGTGTCCAGGTTCCTGCGCCTCGGCCCGCACGCGCAGGGTCACACCGCCGCGCTCGGTAAATTTGATCGCATTGCCAAGCAGGTTGATCAGAACCTGACGCAAGCGGCCATCGTCGCCATGCACCAACGGCGGCACGTCCGTCTCTGTTTCAAGAGCCAGCTTCAGCCCTTTTGCCCGAGCCTGCGGTTGCAAAAGCCGCAGCGTCTCTTCAAGGCAGGCCTTGGGATCGAAATTCACGGGATGCAGCTCCATCTTGCGGGCATCCAGGCGCGAAAGCTCAAGCACGTCGTTAATGATCGCCAGCAGCGCCGTCGAGGAACTTCGGATCGTGCTTACATATTGTCGCTGCTCCTCCGACAACTCGGTATCGGACAACAGCTCTGCCATACCAACGACACCATTCATCGGAGTCCTGATCTCGTGACTCATGGTGGCGAGGAATTCCGCTTTGGCACGGGCGCCTTCTTCTGCCGCAATACGCGCCGCAGCCAGTTCCTCGGCCTGTGCTTTTGCCGCTGTCACATCTCGCTCGATGGCAACGGTGACCTCGACCCGACCGTTCTTGTCCAGAACCGGGACCAGGTTGGTTTCCATCCAGATCTCACGCCCATCCTTGGACACGTTCAGGATCTCGGTTCGAAAAGGGCGGCCCGCTTCGACGGCTTCGGCAATTGCATTCGACACTTCAAGGTCGGTCTTCTCGCCGTTGAGCAGATCACCGGGGTAGAAGCCCTTGGCTTCGTCCACGGAATAGCCGGTGATGCGCGTGAACGTCTCGTTCGTCCAGACGATCCGACCATCGGCATCGGCCAGAATGACGCTGTCATTGGCGTTTTTGGCGACAAGCGACAACAGTTGCGCCTCTTTCTGATGCCGGACGAGGTCACGACCCTGTTCGATCAGGTCCAGCGTGGTGCGCCGGTGCTGACGAAAGCCCCAGTTCACGAAGTTCAGGAACAACCCGACCATAAAGGCCAGCATCACCGCGCCGGCCGCGTTCAGGAACAGGGCATCCCCGGCCCTGCCCGGCTTTATCGCTTCGATCAGGAAGAGGTATTGCGTGATCCCGGCGTAGACCGCCAGCCGCGCCACGGCGGCGGGGCGATGAAACGGCAGCACAAGCCCGGCATTGATGGCCGCCCCCGCCAGGAACGAGCCGATGAACAGCGGTGACACCCCGCTGCGCGCACCCGTCCATGCCAGCCAGACGCAATAGCTGATCGTCAGAGCCTGAACGAAGGCGGTGAGGGTGCTGCCGATCAGAAGACGGCGATATCCGTACCCGTTGCGCAATCGTTCCGGCAAACGATTGAGGTACAGACAATCTATCACCTCGCCCAAAAGGGCAACGATCACCGCGAGGCTGGCGGTCCGCGGCCCCTCGGTCATGGCAAGGACGAAACCACCTGCAAAAGTCATGATCTGGCGACTGGCGAAATTCTTGACCCGCCCGCGCGCGTAGCGGATCAGCAGGCCGCGCCTGCTGTATCTTCGTTCATAGTCAGATAGGTGGTCGACATCGGGCGACCCGGCAACATGCATCGGCGACCCCAAGGATAGATCATGACCTTTCGCTCCGAATCTATACCTTTCAGTCCGTTAACAAATCGCAACCGTGCCTCAGGTCAGCGTGACTCCGGCCGCCTTCATCGCGGAAACAGCCGCGGCCAGAGAGCCGTCCAGATCAATCGCGCGGCAGGCCTGCATCCGCACCTCGACGGCAAAGCCCAACCGCGCTGCATCCAATGCGGAATACTGAACGCAAAAATCGGTGGCGAGCCCGACAAGCGTCAGCCGGGTGATGCCCCGGCTGCGCAGATAGCCCTCCAGGCCCGTGGGCGTGCTGCGATCGTTTTCGAAAAATCCCGAATAGCTGTCGATCGCGGTACGGAACCCCTTGCGCAGGATCAGGTCGGCATCGGTCCGCAGCGCCGGGTGAAACGCGGCGCCCGGGCTGCCCTGCACGCAATGGTCGGGCCACAGCACCTGCGGCCCATAGGCCATGTCGATCATCTCGAACGGAGCCTTGCCCGGATGGGACGAAGCGAAAGAGGAATGCCCAGCCGGGTGCCAATCCTGCGTCAGGATCACCGCATCGAAATCCGCCATCATGGCGTTGATCGGCGCCACCACCGCATCACCCTCGGGCACCGCCAGCGCGCCGCCGGGGCAGAAATCGTTCTGAACGTCGATCACGATCAAGCCATGCATTTGCGCCTCCCTTTTGGGGCCGAGCCTAGCGCGTGGCGTGATCGCCGAAAAGCTCCCTTTGCGCCGGGCGGTGTGTGAAAACCACCGTTGCCTTGTCTGCCGCCCTGCGATATCCGGGCGCCTTTCGCAAAAACCGGGAGGGAAGTAATGGCACGTCTTGGCGTGGATTTCGGAACGTCGAACACGGCTGCGGGGTTGGTGCAGGCAGGACATCCCCGGGTTCTGCCGCTGGAACCGGGCGCGCAGACCCTGCCGACCGCCGTGTTCATCGACTTTGCCGCGCGCCGCTATGTCTATGGCAGCGACGCCGCCCGCGCCATGATGGACGGGCAAGAGGGCCGTTTTCTGCGCGGGCTGAAAAGCATTCTGGGCACCCCGTTGGCCCGCGAACCGCGCATGTTCCTGAACGAGCGACTGACCCTGATCGAGGTCATCGCCCGCTTTCTGGCCGAGATCCGAACGCGTGCCGAACGGCTGAGCGGAGAGCACTTTGACCGCGCCCTGTCCGGCCGTCCGGTGCATTTCCACTCTGCCTCTGCCGAGCGCGATGCACAGGCCTGTACAGACCTGCGCGACGCCTATCTGCTGGCCGGGTTTCGCGAGGTAAGCTTTCTGCCCGAACCCGAGGCGGCGGCGCTGGCGGTGGCGGGTCAGGGCCGCATGCTGATCGTCGATATCGGTGGTGGCACCTCGGATTTCACCCTGTGCGACCGTCAGGGAACGGCCACACAAGTGTTGGCCAGCCGGGGTCTGCGCATCGGCGGGACGGATTTCGACCGGGTGCTGAGCCTGGATCACGCCATGCCCCTGCTGGGATACGAGGCGCAGATCGGGGCCGAGTTGGGCGAGGCTAGCCACAGCGCCCCCCGGGCCCTGTTCCACGATCTGGCCAGCTGGGAAAAGATCGCCTTTGTCTATGACCCCGCCACCCTGCGCGAGGTGCGGCGCTGGGTCCGTCTGGCCGAACAGCCCCGCCTGTTCGAACGGCTGGCCGATGTGCTGGAATCGCATCTGGGCCATGACGTGGCCTACGCGGTCGAGGCGGGCAAGATCGCCGCAAATGGGTCCGAGCTTGGCCGCATCGTGCTGGATATCGTCGAACGTGGGCTGGGCGCCGATCTGAGCAATGCGGCGATGCAGGCGGCATTGGCCGGTTACGCCGATGATATCGCCACCTGCGCCATGCAGACGGTACAAGATGCGGGTGTTGCCCAGGACAGCGTCGATCAGGTCGTGTTTGTCGGCGGCTCCAGCCTGATGGGGGTGATCCGCGCCGCGCTGGGGCGCGTCCTGCCGGGCGCCGAACAACAGGATTCCGAAGTATTCACCGCCGTGGTTCACGGCCTCGCACTGGCCAGCGAAGACCAATAAAACAACATCGAAAACGCATGTTTCACCCCTTGCCGCGCCTCTTGAAATCGGGCGCGGCGCGGCGTATGGCGCGGGCATGTACACGATCGCCGCACTCTACCACTTCACCCGGTTCGCCGACCCGGCCACCCTGAAACCCGCCCTGCTTGACCTGTGTCTGGCGCAGGGGGTCAAGGGCACGCTGCTGCTGGCCAAAGAGGGGATCAACGGCACCATCGCCGGACCGCGCGCCGGGATCGACGCGGTGCTGGCCCACATCCGCGCCTTGCCGGGTTGCTCTGATCTTGAGTGGAAAGAGGCGACCAGCGACCACCCGCCCTTTGGCAAGATGAAAGTGCGGCTGAAGCAAGAGATCGTCACCATGGGCCAGCCGGATGTCGACCCGCGCGCGCGCGTCGGCCACTATGTCGAGCCTGAGGATTGGAACGACCTGATCCGCTCGGAAGATGTGGTGCTGATCGACACCCGCAACGATTACGAGGTCGCCATCGGCACCTTCGAAGGCGCCATCGACCCGATGACCGAAAGCTTTCGCGACTTTCCCGCCTGGTGGGAAGCCAACAAGGAGCGGTTCCACAACAAGCGGGTGGCGATGTTCTGCACCGGCGGCATCCGCTGCGAGAAATCGACCAACTACCTGCTGGGTCAGGGGGTCGAGGATGTCTATCACCTCAAGGGCGGCATCCTGCGCTATCTCGAAGAGATACCCGCCGACAACAGCACCTGGCAGGGCGAATGTTTCGTCTTCGACAACCGGGTCTCGGTCGGGCATGGGCTGGTCGAGGGGCCGCACGAGCTGTGCCATGGCTGCCGCCGTCCGATCCTGCCCGAGGATCGCAATCGCCCGGAATACGAGCATGGGGTCAGCTGCCACCTGTGCATTGACGAGACCTCGGAGGCTGACAAGATGCGGTTCCGAGAGCGGCAGAAACAGATCGCCCTGGCCCGTGCGCGGGGCGAGGAGCATCTGGCCTCGCATTAAGCTTCTGAATGCTTGCTTGAACTCGGCCGGCAAGAGATGATCGAAGCCGGAAATCGAGGAACAGCACATGACCAAACCGCACTCCCTGACGCGCGAATGGCGCGGCACCATGATCGCCGCGGCCGGAATGGTCATCGTCAGCAGCTTGGCCTTCCGTATCCTGTCACAGGTAGACGAAGGGGTCGCGGGCGGGACCTTGGGTTCCATTTCCACGATCGTTCTGGCGGCATGGCTGCTGATGCAGCTTTGGACCTATGTCGTGCGGATCGGTCAGCCCAAGCATCAGGTCGTGCTGATGGGCATATCCTTCATCCAGTCCGTGCCTTTTCTCTATGCTGCCGTCTATGCGTCCTTCGGGTATTCGGACAATTGCATTATCGGAGCGCAGCGTCCCTCGGAACTGCTGTACTTCTCGTATGTCACGTTTACCACGGTCGGCTACGGCGATCTGCAACCAGTCGGGACGTGCCGCGGCCTGGCTGTAGCCGAGGCTGTGACCGGTTACATTCTGCTCGGCCTGTTTGTGTCGGCGGCGGTGGCTGTCGCCTCGCACGAAAGGAATTCCAAAGAATAGCGCGGCCTCATCCTCCGTTGACCGCCACCAGGTGATTGTCCCAGGCAATCGCGGAACGGCTGGCGACCTTTCCGCCGACGCGGGTGAAGACACCGCTGCCCGACGAGGCGACCAGCGCGCCGCCGGTCACGCCCAGCCCGCAGACATCGGTGATCGCGACCCCTCCGGTGATCCGGCCCGTCGCCACATCGCTCAGTTGCACCAGCCCGCCCCGGGGGGAGGAGACCGCGACGCGCCTGCCCCCGTCGTAGAAGATGACGCTGCCGCCATAGCCGTTCATGGCGCGCATCTCTGCCTCGGACCCTGTCACCGCAATCGGCGGAGCGCCGCGCCGGTGCAGACCCAGAACCGGGCGCAAATCGCTCGCCTCGCCCTGCCACTGCATTGCAATAGCCACCAGCCCATCGGCGCGCAGATCAAGGTGACGGATCGAGTTCATCCGGTGCTCGGGAGGCATATGGGCCACCTCCAGCACCTCGCCGGACAGCGAAAGATAACTCAGGTTGGGCTGCATCACCGGCAGGTTCAGCTTGACCCGGCCGGTGTCGGGATGGGTTTCCACCCCGCCATTGGCCACCACCAGAGACTTGCCGTCCGGCATCAGGCGGATGTCATGCGGGCCGACCCCGCCTGAACCAAACTCGCCGATCCGCCGATACCCTGCGCTGGCGTCCCACAGCCCGATCCGGCCCTGTCCGGCCTCGTAATCGTTTTCGGTAGTGAACAGAATCCGGCCCTCGGCATCAAAGGCGCCATGCCCATAGAAATGCCGCCCCTCGGGCGCGCTCAGCCGGGCGATTTCTGCCCCGGTCACACAGTTCAGCACCAGCGCGAACCGGCCCGGGCGGCGCGCAAAGGCCACCGCCTCGGCCCGCTCGGGATGGGCGGCGGCGGCATGGCCCCGGTCCGGGATCGGCAGGTGGAACAGCGGCCTGCCGCGCCTCTCCAGACCATAGAGGTTGTAAGCACCATCCTGAGCGCGCCCGGCGCTCAGGAAAGCGGGGGCGCCCGCATCGGCCCAACTGGCGCACGGGGTCAGACCCGCCGCCGCCAACCCGACCAGAAATCCACGTCGTGTGGTCATCGCTCAATCCCCGTCCAATGCGTTGAACCCGGCCGAAACCCCCAGTTCCGGCCCCAGCTCCTGCGCCACCAATTCACGGATCTCGTTGATCCGTTGTTGCAGCGCCTCGACCCGGACACGTCCGTCAGGTGTGGCGACACCAGCCAAGGCGGGATCGTCCAAGGCCGCCGCGCTGGCCAATGCACGGTCAAAGGTTACGCCAAGCCGCTCTTGCAGCCCGGCATCCCCCTCGGCCAGCATCAGGGCAAGCTGCTTCTGAGAGTTCAAAGCGGCGATCACCAGAGACAGGGAAAGACCTGCGCGCCAGGCCTCGGCCCGCTTTGGGCGCGGCTTGTCGAATGTCCCCATTGGCCGCCCCAGACGCAGATCGGCGGTGATCTGCAACCCGGTGCCCAGCGCCTTGAACAGCTCCTGCATCGCCTCGTCTTGGCTGCGATAGGGGCTTTCCGACCCCCCTGCGCGCATCAGCGCCGCATAGCGGTCACGCCAATCCGCCACCATGGCCTGTGCCAGCCCGGCACTGTCGCGCGCGATGGCGCGGATCAGGGCACAACGATAGGCGTCGCTGCCCGCCGGATCCTCGTCATCGAGCAGGAACTCCAGCGCATAGAGCCCGCGCGCAGCGACCGAGACCTGGGTAAACGTCTGTGCATCCTGCACCACCGGATCCTCTGCCGCGATCAGCCCGGCCAGCGCCTTGGGGGTCATACCCCGGCTGTCGGGCCAGAAGGCCAGCGCAAAGGCGCGGTTCTCTGCCTCGGTCGGGCCAAAGCGCAGATGACTGACCCCGGCCCAGGCGCGCAGCGCGCCGTTGAGCGCCGCGCGCAAATCAGGGTCGCGCTCGTCGCACCCGACCTCGGCAGCAGCGGCCAGCGACGCTGTCTCTTTCGCCAGCCGCGCGAACCCCGGTAACACATGAGAGTCAAGCACCCGACCGACCGGGTCGGCGGATGCCGTTGCGGCGACAAGGCATAGGATCAGGGCAACAAGCTGTTTCATCTCAAAGACTCTCCAGAAACCGGATCAGGGCGACGCGGTCCTCGGGCGTCAGGTCAATCACACGATCGCGCTGCGCCGCTGCTTCGCCCCCGTGCCAGAGCACCGCTTCAAGCAATGTGCGCGCCCGCCCGTCATGCAGGAAACGCGCCTCTCCGCTGACCTGTTCGGTCAGGCCGATCCCCCAGAGCGGTGCCGTGCGCCATTCGCGCCCGGTGGCCACGCCGTGCGGCAACCCGTCAGCCAACCCATCGCCCATGTCATGCAGCAACAGATCGGTATAGGGCCAGATCAGCTGAAAGCTTTGCTCGGGCCGATCGCTCAGCCGGGCAGTCACATGTTTGGGCACATGGCAGGCCGGGCAGCCGATGCTGTAGAACACCCGCTTGCCCCGCAACACGTCGGGGTCATCCACATCCCGCCGCGCCGGAACCGCAAGGTTGCGGCTGTAAAACGCAGTCAGCGCCAGCGCCGGGCCGTCGATCTCGGTCCCGCGCGGATCGCCATTGCCATGAGGAGCATTCCGGCATTCCACCTGCAACGCGGTGCAGTCGCCCCACGGCGCGGGCAGCAGTGGCGAGGAGATGCCGATATCCGTGGCAAAGGCCGCTGCCGTCTGGTCAAGGACCGTGACCGCGCCCGCCTTCCACCCGAACCGGCCCAGCGCCTCCTGCCCGGTCTCCAGATCAGCTACCCGGTTGGGTCGCCCCGATATGCCGTCGCCATCCCGGTCGTCCGCATCGGCATATGCCAATATCTCCGTCTCGGGGATCGCCTCGAGCAGGCCCAGCCCGATCATCTGAGGCGCCAGCCGGGCGCTAAGTGCGCTATCAGGGTGCAGCGCCCCCTGCATGGCGTCCAATCGATAATCGGGTCTGTGCAAGACCGCCACTTCGCCGCCATTCAGAGCCACCTCTGTCTCGGTATATGTCATCCTGACGCTTGCCTCGGGCCGCAGACCGGGAATGGCGCTGTTCTGTATCTGCAACCCGAAACGGGGGTCGGGCAGAACCCCGGCGGATGTCTCTCGTCCAACCCGCAGCACCAGCCCCGGTCCGCCCGTGGGCCGGCCGCGCCCGTCGCGGATATGGCAGGCCTGACAGCTGCGCGCGTTGTAAAGCGGCCCCAGCCCGTCCGACGCTTTGGTCGAGGCGGGAGAGGCCACCCAGAGCTTGTCGAACAGGGCCTGACCCAGGTGGAAATCAAGCTCCCGCTCGAAACTCATATTGGCCGAAGGGCGCGAGAACGCCTCGCGCCCGAGATCCCCAGAGACGGTAGCCGCCCCACCGGGCAACTGCTCGAACGGTTCCGCCGCTGTAAACCCGGTTGTCGGGGCGGTGACCGCCTCGATCCGCCTGCGTACGGATTCTGAACGGGTCTGGCCCTCGGCCACCGGAGCGAGCAAGGCAAGCGCCATCGCGAGCGGCAAGACAAGAGGACCCCGGCATCGGGAGGGGATCACCCGGCACATCTTGACGATATGAGGTCCTCTTCCACTCATACACCCAACGCGATCTCGAAGTTCACACCAAAGACATGATCCACTGCTCCTGCCTCTTCGATCCGTGCCAATGCAGCACCGACAAGGTAGCGTTCACCAAACTCGTATTCGGCGCCGACCGAGAAAAGTTCGGTCAGGCCGGTGCTGTCGATATCACGCCGGGCATAGGTGCCCGACAGGGTGACGTCGCCCAGCGTATAGGCAGCGTTGAGCGTGGCATAGGTGGCATCGTCGGCGGTGCCGCCATAGCCGCTGAAACTGGCCACTTCGGCAAACAGGTCGAGCGGCATGTTATGAAACGAATGAAATACACTGGCCACCACGCCGTTTTCGGATTTCACGTCACCAGCGCCCCGGCTGAGATGGCGCACACCCAGTCGCAGCTCGGTCTCGCCAAAGGATTTGATCCAGGTGAGCGCACCGTTATCGAGCCGCCCGGTATTGCCCGCGCCACCCGCTGCACTGGTGTTGCGACCCCGGCGGAACCCGGCAGACCGGCTGAGCGCGGTGTCATCGGCATAGAACAGACCCGCATGCAGCATTCCCGCGGATCCAAGATCAACGGCGACCAGAGCACCCAGCTGCTCGGTCAACTCATAGTCCTCGGCCAGATTGGCGGCAAAGAACCCCGCCGTCTGATCCCAGCCGATGCCGAAAACAGGCGAGACCTTGCCCAGTTGGAAGCTGGCCGCGCCGGTGTCAAACTGCACGCCCAGTTCTTTGATATAGAGACCCCAGTCGGTGAAATACCGGTCACCCGGAACCGGGTCATTCAGACTCTCCCCCGTCAGCGCGGCAAAGACGCTGATGGTGTCGTTGAACCGATAGGCGCCCGACAGGTCCAGCGTGCCGGTGGCGGCACCGAATTCATTGCCCGGCGTGTCCGATTTGAAAATGCGGGCATATTCCAGCTCCAGTGAGCCTTCCCAGGTGAAGCCAGGCGCCTCTTGCGCCTGCGTTGCTCCCGCAAAAAGCATGGCGACGCCGGTCAGCGCCGCAAGATGTTTGTAAGTCATGATGCTACTTTCTTGGATGAGCAGCTTGGCGGGCATGTGTCGCTTGCTGTGCTGAGGATGGGGTTAGTGAAACACAGCGCCGGGGTTATCGAGTGACTCCGAGCCTTCGAAGGCGATATCGTCGAGGCCCAGCACCGGGAACAGGCGCTGGAACGAACGGGCCTGTTCGATCAGCCCGTCGACGCCCGCCATGATCAGCGCCTCGCCCTCGGCATTGCCGCGCGCCAGCATCTGGTCATAGGCGAACCCGCCCTCGGCGGCGTTGCGGATGGCGCCCAGCGCCGCCATCGTGATGTCGAGCCTGTCCTTGACCTCGGCATCCAGCGCCGGGTCGGCATCGGCCACCAGATCGGACAGCGAGGCGCCCGAGATCACCGTGCCGTCAACACGGGTATAGCTGCCGAGATAGACGTTCCGGATACCCAGGCCATCGAAATAGTGACTGTTATGCGTGTTGTCCGAGAAACAGTCGTGCTCTTCTTCGGGATCGTTCAGCAACAGGCCCAGCCGCATGCGTTCACCCGCTTGCTCGCCATAGCTGAGACTGCCCATGCCGGTCAGCATCGCCACCAGGCCAGCAGTCTCGTCCGCCGTGACCGAGGTACGGGCGTCGCCGCCCGGCGCCCATTGCGCGGCCATCCATTCAAGGTCCGAGATCAGCAGATCGGTCGCCGCCTGAAGATAAGCTCCGCGCCGGTCACAATTGCTACCGGTGCAATCGGCACCGGGCGCGTAGTCGGTCCAGGGCCGGTTGCCAGCACCCGGGCCGGTGCCGTTCAGGTCCTGACCCCAGAGCAGGAATTCGATGGCGTGATACCCGGTGGCCACATTGGCCTCGACACCATCCGCCTCGTGCAGGGTGCCCGAGAGCAGTTCGGGCGTGATCTGGTGGGCGTCGATGGAGGTGCCGGACAGGTCGAACGCAGGCGTCGCGATCACGTTCAGCGCAGCATAGCCGTTTTCATCGGTCACGCCGGGGTAGGAGGCGTCGACATAGTCGATCAGACCCTCGTCCAGCGGCCAGGCATTCACCTTGCCCTCCCAATCGTCGACGATGGCATTTCCAAAGCGATAGACCTCGGTCTGCTGATAGGGGTCGCGGGCAGCAAGCCAGGCCTGTTTGGCGGCCTCCAGCGTCTGGGCCGACGCGTCGGCGATCAAAGCATCGACAGCGGCCTGCAGCGCGCGGGCGGTGGTCAGGCTGTCTTGATACTTAGCCTCGGCGATATCGGCATAAGTGGTCAGAACAGCAGAGCGGTCGGCCGCCCAAACAGGCGCGGAACACGAGAGAGCCAGCGCCATAGCGGCGAGCACGCGGGTTTTCATGGCGAATATCCTTGGGATGTTGTCAGGCGCGGCTGGATCCGGCCATACGGCCAATCTGGCTTTGCTTTTATCTGACTAAATCTGTCAGATAAGTCAACACCCCTGTCCGCCGGTCACTTGTTGCGGTCGATCCAGGCCGACATTGCCGCCTTGTCATGAAAGCATTCCGGCGGCACCGCACGGCGTTTGGCCCGCGCGATCCGCTCGGCATAGGCGACCTGCTTGCCCGACGGATACCTGTCAAACCGGGAGGTCTCGGGCGCGCGATGGGCCGAGATCCAGGCCGACAACATGCGCCGGTCGCGCTGCGCCTCAACCGGGATGTCGAGCGAGGTGCGAGCAGCGATTGAGCGCGCAAAGCGCAACTGCTTCTCGGTCACCGGCAGCAGGTGATAGTCGTTGCTGGGCCCCATCTGGGGCATGGCGTCGTAATGCTGAGTCATGGCATCCACCCTCCACGTTCCATGGAACCAACATAGAACATTTAGAGAACATTTTCAACTCTACCCATCTTTTCCACAGCTCCGTTCGTCTGAATCTTTTTTTATTGACTGGCCAATCAAACAACTCGTAGAAGATCCGCGACGACTCCCCAACATCTCCGGCACCGGCACAAAGGACGCATCATGAAGTTCCAGCCTCAAGCGAGCCATTTCATCAATGGCGCCTATGTCGAGGACACGGCGGGCGCCGTGATCGACGTGATCTATCCGGCCACCGGCGAAGTGATTGCCCGGCTGCATTCGGCCACGCCTGCGATCATCGATCAGGCGCTTGAGGCCGCGCGACAGGCGCAGGGGCAATGGGCTGCAATGACCGGAACCGAGCGTGGGCGCATCCTGCGCCGTGCCGCCGATATCATGCGGGACCGCAACCATGATCTGTCGGTGATCGAGACCCATGACACCGGCAAACCCATTCAGGAAACCACCGTGGCCGATGCCACCTCGGGCGCCGATGCGCTGGAGTATTTCGGTGGGCTGGCCGGCTCGCTGACCGGCGAGCATATCCCGCTGGGTGGCGGTGATTTCGCCTATACCATCCGAGAGCCGCTGGGCGTCTGCGTCGGTATCGGAGCCTGGAACTATCCCACCCAGATCGCCTGCTGGAAGGGTGCGCCCGCGCTGGCCTGCGGCAATACGATGGTTTTCAAGCCATCGGAAACCACCCCTCTTTCCGCCCTGAAGGTCGCCGAAATCCTGGTCGAAGCCGGGGCCCCCAAGGGTATTTATAACGTCGTGCAGGGCTATGGTGATGTCGGCGCGTCCCTGGTCACCGATCCGCGCGTGGCCAAGGTGTCGCTGACCGGTTCGGTCCCGACCGGGCGCCGGGTCTATGCCGCCGCCGCCGAAAGCATCAAACACGTGACGATGGAGCTGGGCGGCAAGTCGCCGCTGGTCGTGTTCGATGACGCCGATCTTGAAAACGCGGTCTCGGGCGCGATTCTGGGCAACTTCTATTCCTCGGGCCAGGTCTGCTCGAACGGGACCCGCGTCTTTGTGCAGAAAGGCATCAAGGAGGCGTTCCTGTCCCGCCTGTCCGAGCGTCTGGCAACCGCGGTGATCGGCGACCCGATGGACCCGGCCACCAATTTCGGCCCCATGGTCAGCGAGGCCCAGATGAACATCGTCCTGGGATATGTCGAAAAGGGCAAAGCCGAGGGCGCGCGACTGGTTCATGGCGGCACCCGGCTGGCGCGCGATGGGTTCTACATTGAACCCGCGGTGTTTGCCGATGTGACCGATGACATGACCATCGCGCGCGAAGAGGTCTTTGGCCCGGTCATGTCGGTGCTCGACTTCGACACCGAAGAAGAGGTGCTGGCGCGCGCCAATGCCACCGAATTCGGCCTCGCCGCCGGTGTCTTTACCCGTGACATCACCCGTGCGCACCGGATGGTGGCCGGGTTCGAGGCCGGCACCTGCTATATCAACACCTATAATCTGGCCCCGGTCGAGGCGCCCTTTGGCGGTTCGAAACAGTCGGGCGTGGGGCGCGAAAACTCGAAACTGGCGATCAACCATTTCTCGGAAATGAAGACGGTGTTTGTCTCGATGAACGATCTCCAGGCGCCATATTGAACGCGGCCAGCGCACACCCTTTCCCTGCCCTCAGCGCAAGCCGCGAGGGCAGGAGCCTCCGGCGGGAGTATTTATGACCAGAAAGAAGCCCAAGCGCTGGTGCTTCTTTCTGGTAATAAATACTCATTCCCCACGCGCGGCATGTGGTCCGCCGCAAGAAATGTCCGACCAACAAGACCTTGGAAGCGACCTGACCCGCACCCACAGTTGAGTTCGGCGCCCAAAGCGCCTATTTCGGGGCCGGTACGGTGCAAAGGACATTTCCGTGGTAAATCACCTCTACAAGAACGACCTGCCCGACGGGCTGGATCTGGGCCCCGTGGTGGCCATCGACTGCGAGACCATGGGGCTGAACCCCCATCGCGACCGTCTCTGTGTGATCCAGATGTCGGGCGGCGACGGAAACGCCCATATCGTGCAGGTGGAGAAGGGCCAGACCGCCGCGCCCAACCTGTGCGCGATGCTCGAAAACCCCGATGTGCTGAAGCTCTTTCATTTCGGCCGTTTCGACATTGCCGCGCTCTATCACGCGTTTGGTGCCCTGACCGCGCCTGTCTATTGCACCAAGATCGCCAGCCGCCTTGTGCGTACATATACCGACCGGCATGGCCTCAAGAACCTGTGCCAGGAACTGCTCGGGGTCGATATCTCGAAACAGCAGCAGATGAGCGACTGGGGCGCCGAGACGCTGACCGAGGCGCAGCTGGATTATGCCGCCTCCGATGTCCTCTATCTGCACCGCCTGCGCGAGGCGCTGGATGGCCGGCTGGCACGCGAAGGCCGCGCCGATCTGGCGCAATCCTGCTTTGATTTCCTGCCCACGCGGGCGCGGCTTGATCTTGTGGGCTGGCCCGAAACCGATATCTTTGCCCACTCATGACCGACCGCAGTTCTTTCATCGATACCGCGCGCCAGGTGGTGCTGGACGAGGCCCGGGCGCTTGACGCGCTGTCCGAGAGCCTGGGCGACGGTTTCGCCGAGGCGGTGGAGCTGATCCTGCGCACCAAGGGGCGCGTGATCGTCTCGGGCATCGGCAAGTCGGGCCATATCGGCCACAAGATCGCGGCGACGCTGGCCAGCACCGGCACGCCCGCCTATTTCGTGCACCCGGCCGAGGCCAGCCATGGCGATCTGGGAATGCTCTCCGGGGATGACGTGGTGCTGGCCATCTCGAACTCGGGCGAGGCGCCCGAACTGGCCAACCTGCTGGCCTTTACCCGCCGCTTCGGCATCCCGCTGATCGGGCTGTCGAGCAAGTCTGAGAGCTCGCTGATGCAGCAGGCCGATGTACATCTGCTGATCCCGGCGCTGGGCGAGGCCTGCGGGTTCGGCATGGTGCCGTCGATCTCGACCACACTGACGCTGGCCATGGGCGACGCGCTGGCCATTGCGCTGATGAAATATCGCGATTTCCGGCCCGAGAATTTCCGTGTCTTCCACCCCGGCGGCAAGCTGGGCGCGCGGTTGAGTCGGGTTTCGGACCTGATGCACGGCGGCGAGGCGGTGCCGCTGATCGCCGCCGACACCCCGATGAGCGAGGCGCTGCTGGAGATCAGCCGCAAGGGATTTGGCGTGGTCGGGGTCACCGATGATGCCGGTCATCTGACCGGTATCGTCACCGATGGCGACCTTCGCCGCCACATGTCCGGCCTGCTGGACAAGACCGCCGCACAGGTGATGACCGCTAACCCGACCACCATTGCCCCCGACTCGCTGGCCGAGGAAGCGGTGGCGATCATGAACGCGCGCAAGATCACCTCGCTTTTCGTGGTCGATCCGGCCGAGCCGGGCGTCGCGCGCGGCCTTCTGCATATCCACGACTGTCTGCGCGTCGGACTGGGCTAGGCGATGGCTGTCGACAGCTATTCCCGGGTTGTCCAATACCTAAAGGTGCTGTTGCCGCTTACGGCACTCGGCCTGCTGTCCGCCGTGTTCCTGCTTTCCTCGCGCGGCACAGATAACGTTAGCCCGATCCCCTTTGCCGAGGATGAGATTGCCGACCGAACCCGCGGCCAGCAGGTCACAGGCCCGTTCTTTTCAGCGGTCACCCCGAAGGGCGAACAGATCCAGGTTCAGGCAACGCTGGCCCGACCCGGTGGCGATAACGCGCCCGCCGAAGCCACCGACCTTGTCGCTGAACTGCTCTTGCTGGGGGGAAGGCGGATCCGGCTGACCTCTGATTTGGGCACCGTGCAAATGGACAAGGATCTGGCGATCTTTACCGGAAACGTGGTGATCACCACCTCGGATGGGCTGACGGTGACCACTGAACAGCTCAATGCAGGGTTGAGCGGAATATCCGGTGAAACCCCCGGCAGCGTGCGCGGAACGGGACCTATCGGAGAGTTTACAGCAGGTTCTATGCAAATGGGGGCTGAAAACGAGGGTGGCCCTGTCCATATTCGTTTCAAGAATGGCGTGAAACTGCTATATGACCCGAAAGCTGCGGAAAGATAACGTGTGATCGAAATTCGTGCATTGATCCTGGGCCTCGTCCTGGCCCTGGGTGCCGTTGCGGCGCAGGCCGAGGGCACAAAGGTTGCTTTTGGGGCCGTCAAGGCCGACCCGACGCTGCCGGTCGAAGTGACCGCCGACACCCTTGATGTAAGCCAGGAGGACGGCTCGGCCGAGTTTCAGGGCAATGTGATGGTCTCGCAGGGCGAGATGCGGCTGTCGGCCAAACGGGTGCTGGTGATCTACAATCAGCAGGCCTCGGGGATCGAGCGGCTGGAGGCCACGGGCGACGTTGTGCTGGTCAGCGGCCCCGACGCCGCCCAGGCCCAGCGCGCCGATTACACCATCGGTACCGGTGTCATCGTGATGACGGGTGATGTCCTGCTGACCCAGGGCAAGAATGCGCTGAGTTCAGGAAAGATGACGGTCAACCTCATCTCGGGAACCGCCCAGATGGTCGGCCGCGTGAAAACCATCCTCAACTCGGACGGTGACTGATGAACAAACCACAGTTGACCGTGACAGAGGGTTCCTCGGGTCTCAGAATCGAGAAGCTGCGCAAATCCTATCGCAAGAAGACCGTGATCCGCGACGTCACGATGACCCTTGGCCGATCCGAGGTGGTGGCGCTGCTTGGACCGAACGGGTCGGGCAAGACGACCACGTTCTATTCTGTCGCCGGGCTGGTTTTTCCCGAGGCCGGAAAGGTCATCATTGATGGCCAGAATGTCACCACCCTGCCGATGTATCGCCGCGCGCGGATGGGGATCGGCTATCTGCCGCAGGAAATGTCGATCTTTCGCGGGCTCAGCGTCGAGGACAACATCCTGTCGGTGCTCGACATTACCCAGAAACACGCACACAAGCGGCGGGAACGGCTGGAAGAACTGTTGTCGGACTTCTCGATCGAGCACCTGCGCCGCGCCCCTGCGCTGGCGCTGTCGGGCGGCGAACGTCGCCGGGTCGAGATTGCCCGCTGTCTGGCCGCCGATCCGAAATACCTGCTGCTGGACGAGCCCTTTGCCGGGGTCGATCCGATTAGCGTGGGTGATATCCGGCATCTGGTCTCTGACCTCAAGAATCGAGGCATCGGCGTGTTGATCACTGACCACAATGTCCGCGAAACGCTCGAAATCGTCGACCGCGCCTATATCCTGCATGATGGGCAGGTGCTGATGTCGGGCAGCCCCGAGGAAGTGGTCGAGAACGAAAATGTCCGCCGCGTCTATCTGGGCGAGAATTTCCGCATCTCCTGATCCCGTGCAAAGCCCCGCCGACCGGTGGAAATCATGTCGCGCCCGTGCGGTTGCCATTGACAGCGGGCGCGTCTCTTGCCTCAATTGACCCATGGCAAAGCACCGGATCGAAGCTGTTTCTGGTCACCCCTTCGGAGAAGGGAACAAACAGCCACAACCCGGCGCCGCGTCAATTCCCGTCACCCGAAAATAACAGGCAAGCCGCATTTCGCGGCGTCAATAAGGGTGAAATTTGTGAAGGAGATCACATGCGTTATCAAATCAGCGGAAAACAGATCGACATTGGTGCGGCCTTGCAAAGCCACGTTCAGACCGAACTGGGTGAGGTGGTGTCGAAATATGCGCAGCGTCCCACCGACGCTCATGTCGTGTTTTCCCGTTCGGCGCATGAATATGTATGCGAAGCCACCGTTCATCTGTCGACCGGCCTGACCGCCCAGGCCAAGGCCCACGCAACCGAGATCTATGCAGCGTTCGACAGCTGTTGCGAGAAGATGGACAAGCAGCTGCGCCGCTACAAGCGACGACTGAAGGACCACCACAAGGATCGGGCCGAGCCGGTTGAACTCTTCGGAGCCTCGTCCTATATCCTCGCCTCGGAAGAAGCGGACGCGCAAAGCGAGCCCGACTCGCTGCAGCCGATGATCGTCGCCGAAATGGAGACCAAGATTCCATCGCTGTCAGTTGGCGAGGCCGTGATGCAGATGGAACTGGCTGGTGCCCCGGTGCTGGTGTTTCGGAATGAAAGCAAGGACGGGTTGAACGTCGTGTACCGCCGCGAAGACGGCAACATCGGCTGGATCGATCCGTAATAGGCAAGACACGAACTGCGCGCGCCCGGCACCGCCGGTGGCGCGCGCGAGGAGCAAGACCTTATGGAGCTTTCGAGCATCCTCAAGCCCAACGCGGTCCGCGTCATCGGCGCCGCGTCGAGCAAGAAGAGATTATTTCAGGAAATCACGGACTTGGCCGAAGTGAGCCTAAAGCTGGACGCTCAGGAAATGCTTGAGGCTCTGCTCGAGCGCGAGAGTCTGGGGCCAACCGGTGTAGGTCACGGCGTCGCGCTGCCTCATGCCCGGCTCAAAGGCCTGGAACAGGTGGCGGGCGTCTTCGTCCTGCTGGAGAAACCGCTCGATTTCGGTGCCGTCGACCGCCAGCCGGTCGACCTGGCCTTTGCGCTTTTTGCACCCGAGGACGCCGGTGTCGAGCACCTCAAGGCTTTGGCGTTGGTCTCACGCACCCTGCGCGAGCAGTCGGTCTGCACCAAGCTTCGGGCCAACCCGGATCCGACCAAACTCTATGCCATCCTGACCGAATCACATCCGCTTCAGGCGGCGTGACTGACGTGTTCGGCACGAAAGAAGGGCCCCCTCGGGGGCCCTTTTTGCTTGCGACGTCACGTCAGGGATCAGGAGCCCATTTCCAGGGCCCACCAGATCTTGCCGTTGTTTTCCTGGAACCATGCAAATCCCATCATGGTTGCTTTGGGGTCCAGGATGACGGAGCGCGGGCCGGGTTCTTCCATCCAGGCCGCCAGCGTCTCGACCTCGGTTTCATACGTCTCCGAAATCGCCTCGCCCAAGAAGACGCCGGGATAGCCCGCACGGCGGGCGCGGTCGATCGGTGACGACCCGTCGGACCCGAAATGCCACGGTCGATTCTGCACCGACATGTCGCGCGCATGGGTCGCTGCGGCCGCGTTCAGTTCGGGATTGAGCTGCACCGGCAGCAGACCCGATGCTTGCCGAAGCGCATTGACCGAATCGAGCATCCTGAACTGCAATTTCGAGGCATCGCCGCGAATCCGGTAGACCTTGGGCAGCGGTTTGCCGTCCGAGCCAAGCTGCGTCGGCCCCCCGGTATCGGTACAGGCGGCCAGCGCCAGAAAAAAAGCAAGAAGAATGGAAATCAGTCGCGTCATGGTCACACCGCATCCTATTGTCGGCCTCTCAGATAACCTTTGACCGGTTGCGATGCAAATCCTGCCTCTATCGCGGGCGACTATGGGTACGGTTTGATTTGCGACTGCGTCCCTAAGGCCATATTATGCACACTATCCTGTGAATTTCTGCGTAAAGGTCCTTTTGATGGTCAAGAAACCCACCTCACTTTCGACCCGGCGTAGCTTCATTGTCGGTGCCGCCTCGGTGCTCGGCACGCCCGCGCTGGCACAGTTCACTACCGAAGACCCGCTGCGCCCCGCGCCCGAGCCCGAGCCACCGGTCCGCCGGAATATCTCCAGCTTCCGCGCGCTTGACTGGCAACCCTATTTCTCGAACACCCGTAACGGTGCCATTCTGGTCGATACCGTGTCGCGCGCGCTTCATTACTGGTCCGAGGATCAGAGTGTCTATCGGCTGTTCCCATCGTCGGTTCCGCTGACCGATGAACTGACCCGCCGTGGCCGCACCAGCGTGATTCGCAAGGTTGTCGGTCCAAGCTGGGCCCCGACCCCGTCGATGAAGAAGCGCAACCCGGAATGGCCCGATTACATCCCGCCGGGACCTGACAACCCGCTGGGCACCCATGCGCTCTACCTCAGCTGGAAATACTATCGCATTCATGGAACCCATGACACGCGCAAGATCGGCCGCAGATCATCCAATGGCTGCATCGGTCTTTACAACGAGCATATCGCCCAGCTGTTCGATCTGACCAAAGTTGGCACGCAGGTGTTGCTAATTTGACGACATTTCGGCAGGCAAAGCAGCTTGTTGCTCAACAACCGTTTGCATTCCAACCGCATAGCTGATTAGAAAAAACTCACGAGGTAAGTCTTGGGTGCGTGGTTCAAAAATTGATGAATCGCGCAAATTCTGGAGGTTAACATGAAGAAACTCGTTCTCGCCGCTGCTCTGTCCGCTGCCGCATCGACCGCTTTCGCTGGCAACCTGGCCGAGCCGGTTGTCGAAGCACCGGTCATCGTCGAAGAGACCCAGAGCTCGTCGAGCGGCATCCTGCTGCCCCTGATCCTGCTGGTTCTGGTCGGCGCCGCTGTTGCAGCCAACAACTAATAGATTGGCCTAGCGCCAGTTGTAAGAAAGGCGGTGGTCCCCACCGCCTTTTTTATTGCCTGCTCAACATGTTGCCCCGCAGGGCACGGCTTGGCTGTCAGTCCAGCCACCCGCCCAGATTGCTTTCCACCACCTTGGCCAGCGCCGCGATATGGGCATCCTCGTCGTTGAGACAAGGGATATAGGTAAAGCTCTCGCCGCCCGCGTGCTCAAAGCTCTCGCGAATCTCTTCGTTGATCTCTTCCAGTGTCTCGATGCAATCGGAAGAAAAGGCCGGTGCGACCACGGCGATGTTGCGCTTACCCTGCCGCGCCAGTTCTGCCACGTGGTCGACCGTATAGGGTTTCAACCATTCCTCGGGGCCGAATCGCGACTGAAAGGTCGAGATAACCTCGCTCTTGTCCCAGCCCAGGCGCTCGCGCAGCAGCCGCGTGGTTTTTACACACTGGCAATGATACGGGTCGCCCTGCATCAGATAGCGCTCGGGCATGCCGTGATACGAGCAGACCAGAACGTCGGGCCGACTGTCCATCGCCGCATAGGCGCGCTCGATCGATTGTGCCAGCGCGTCGATATAGATCGGTTCGTCGAAATAGGCCGGCACGGTGCGCGCGGCGGGTTGCCAGGCCTCGTCCATCAGCGCGCGAAAGAACTGGTCGTTGGCCGTCGCGGTCGTGGCCCCGGCATATTGCGGATAGAGCGGAAAGAACAGGATACGGTCGCAGCCCTCGGCCACCATCTGGCGCACCTTGGACTTGGTCGAGGGATTGCCGTAGCGCATGCAGAAATCCACCAGAACCCGGTCGCCATAGCGCTCGGCCAGTGCCGCGCGCAGCTTGGCGGTCTGGTCCTTGGTGATCGTCATCAGCGGGCTTTCGCCCTTGTCGTGATTCCAGATGGATTTATAGGCCGCGCCCGAACTGAACGGCCGCTTGGTCAGGATGATCCCCTGCAGGATCGGCTGCCATTTCCAGGCCGGATAATCGATCACCCGCTTGTCCGACAGAAACTCGTTCAGATAGCGGCGCATCGGCCAATAGGAATAGTCGTCGGGCGTGCCGAGATTGGCCAGCAACACGCCAACGCGGCCCATTTTCACCTTGGGGTGGTCAGCGGGCGCATGGGCGGGGCGGGTGGCGTCGAACATATCTGGCTTCCTGAATTTCTACGGGTTTGCACTGAGATAACGGGAAATCCCCTGCCGTCAATCGGGCAAGGTCGTTTCCGATGTACCCAGAGCTGCCGCCAGCCGGGCGCTGGCCGATCCCGGACGCAGCGGTTTGGGCTGGCTTTCATCCGGCGCCCAACCTGTCAGACAGATCAGCTCGAACGTGGCGGGCAGGCGGTTTTCAGACGTGGCGAAATGGGCGGAATATATGTCCTCTGCCCGCGTGAACACCGCACGCCGGGTCGGGTGACGCAGACGCGCGGACAGGGCATTGGCCTCTCCCATCTCGCGCAGATCGCGCATCAGATGGGGCAGGTCGCGGTATTCGGCGGTGAGCGTCAAGCTGTCGGCTACCGGCAGCGCCAGCCCGGCCCGCTGGAGCAACGCGCCCAGATCGCGAATCTCGGCCATCGGAGCCACCCGCGGACTGATGCCGCCGGTGATCAGGGTTTCAGCCTCGGCAAGCGATGCGCGCAGTTGATGCAGGGTCTGGCCGCCAAAGCAGACCGCCAGCAACAGCCCGTCGGGCCGCAACGCGCGGCGGCACTGGATCAATTGCCCCACCGGATCGTTGGCCCAATGCAACGCCATCGCATGCACCACCAGATCGCAGCTTTGCGGAGCCAGATCGAGCACCTCGCCCTCTGCCACGATCCGGGCCGTCGGAAAGTGCTCGGCCCAAAGCGCCGGCGCCGAGGTGACAACCGCCATATCCGTAAAGGACCTGTTAACCAAAGACAGGCGATCCTGAACCTCGTCCAGCGCGGCGTGGTGCAGGAAAAGCGCCGTGTCCCGCATCCGGGCACGGCGCGCGGCCAATGCGGCGCGATCGACCAGCGCGGGGGGCAGTGAGGAACCGGGTGTCGTCATGAGGCGCAGTTAACCCATGTGGCAAAAGATTCAAACCGCGATCGAAACGGTCTATCCGCCGCGCTGCCTGGGTTGCGGCGATCTGGTAACATCCGATTTCGGCCTGTGCGGCAAATGCTGGCGCGACACGCCCTTTATCGACGGCACCGTCTGCGACAGTTGCGGCGTCCCCCTGCCCGGCGCCCGCGACGGACACCGGATCGAATGTGACGACTGCATGACACACCCCCGCCCCTGGTCGGATGGGCGCGCGGCGCTTCTCTATACCGGGCGGGCCCGGCGTATGGTGCTGGCCCTGAAACATGGCGACCGGCCCGAACTGGCCCGACCCGGCGGCCTGTGGATGGCCCGCTCGGCAGCGCCCCTGCTACGCCCCAACATGCTGATCGCACCGGTCCCACTGCACTGGTCGCGCTTGCTGCGCCGCCGCTATAACCAGTCCGCCCTGCTGGCGCAGAGCGTCGGACGCCAGACCGGCCTGCCGGTCTGTCCCGACCTGCTGGTTCGCGAGCGCGCCACACCGATGCTTGAAGGGATGAGCACCACCCAGAGGGCCGAAACTCTTGCAAACGCTATCTCGGTCCATCCGCGACGGCGCCACCGGCTGACGGCGCGCAAGCTGTTGTTGATCGACGATGTGATGACCTCGGGAGCCACTTTGTCGGCAGCGACACGGGCCTGCCTCAACGCGGGCGCCGATCAAGTTTTCGTTTTGGTACTGGCGCGGGTCACCCGCGAGGCATAGCTGCGCAATCACCAGACCCGCGTCTGTCAAAAACCGGTCTCCACTTTCGCCGGAAATGATCTAGATTGGCGCGAAATGAAGGATACCCGGATGAAACCCGTCGAAATCTATACCTCGCCGCTTTGCGGTTACTGCCACGCGGCCAAAAGGCTGCTGGATCAGAAAGGCATTGCCTTTACCGAAATCAACGTGCTGACCAACCCCAAGCGCAAACCCGAGATGATCCAGCGCGCGGGCGGGCGCCGTACGGTGCCGCAAATCTTTATCGGCGGTCAGCACGTGGGTGGCTGCGACGATCTCTATGCACTGGAACAGGACGGCAAACTCGATCCGCTGCTGGCCTCCGGATGAAAACCGCGCTGCTGCAACTCACCTCGTCGGATGACCCGGCGGCCAATCTGGACATGGTTCGGGGCATGGTCGCCGAGGCCGCCGCGCGGGGCGCCCGCTGGGTGCTGACACCAGAGGTGACCAATTGCGTCTCGAACAGCACCACACGCCAGCGCGAGGTGTTGCAGCACGAAGAGGACGACATCACCCTGGCCGGGCTCCGGGAACAGGCGGCCGAGTTGGGCATCTGGCTGCTGATCGGCTCGCTCGGGCTCAAGACGCATGACGCCGACGGGCGATTCGCCAACCGGTCATTCATGATCGGGCCGGATGGGGGGATCGTGGCCCGCTATGACAAGATCCACATGTTCGACGTGCAGGTGACCGAGACCGAGACCTTTCGCGAATCGGCCAATTACCGACCCGGTGACCGGGCCGTGCTGGCCCCGACCGAATTCGGCACCGTGGGGATGACGATCTGTTATGACCTGCGGTTTCCGCATCTGCACGCGGCGCTCGCACAGGCAGGGGCGACCATCCTGACCGTTCCGGCAGCCTTTTCGCCGGTTACAGGCGCCGCGCATTGGGAATCGCTGCTCAGGGCACGGGCGATCGAAACCGGATGCTGGGTCCTTGCCCCGGCCCAGACCGGCACCCATCCGCACAACCGCGGCAAACCACGCCGCACCCATGGTCACAGCCTTGTCGTTGCTCCCTGGGGCGAGGTGCGGATCGACGCAGGCACCGAACCGGGCATTCACATCTTCGATCTGGATGATACATCTGTTACAGACGCGCGACGCAGAGTCCCAAGTTTGACTCACAGACGCGCTTTCGAAGGACCCTGACCCAGCGGCGAGATGGCTGACGATATCCACACCCTGGCGGTCTCGCTGTTCAGCGAGATCCTGACTGCAGACCAACTGTTGCGCAACCGGCTCAGCCGGGTGCTTCCCAAAGGTATGGAAATCTCGCATTTTTCGGTCCTGAACCATCTGGTCTTTGTCGGAGATGAGCGCACCCCGGCACAGCTGGCCAGCACGTTTCACGTGACCAGGGGGGCGATGACCAATACGCTCGCCAAGCTGGAATGGGCCGGGTATATCCATATCCGCCCGGACTGGGACGATGCCCGGCGCAAGATGGTGGCGATCAGCCCGGCGGGACGGCAGGCGCGCGATCAGGCAATCTCGATGATTGCGCCGCTGATCGATCATGTGGTGGGCGAACTGGGCACCGAGCGGGTACGACTCGCCCTTCCGGTGCTGCGTGATCTGCGGATCAAACTGGAAAACAACTGAACCGGAACCAAACCGGAAATCAAAGATTTCCGGCCAGGAAAATTCTCAATTTTCCTGGCCGTTTTCCGTATCGGAAAACGGCGCGCCTAGCGCGGTCGCAGGCTGGCGGTCACGTAGTTCACGCTCAGATCGCGATCCGAGATAGACCACTGCCACGAGATCGGATTGAACACGAATCCCTTGCGATCCACCGGATCCAGCCCCGCCTGCCGCAGCAGGTCGAACAATTCATCCGGGGTGATGAATTTAGACCATTCATGCGTTCCCCGCGGCAACCAACGCATCACCACCTCGGCCCCCAGGATCGCCATCGCATAGGATTTGGGATTGCGATTGATTGTCGAGCAGATCTGCAGGCCGCCCGGTTTCAACAGATCATGGGTCGCCCGTAAATAGGAGAGCGGATCGGCCACATGCTCGACCACCTCCATGTTCAGCACCACGTCGAACAGCTCGCCCGCCTCGGCCAACGCCTCGGCTGTGGTGTGGCGATAGTCAACCTCCAGGCCCGACTGTTCCGCATGGATGCGCGCTACCGGCAGATTGCCTTCGGCGGCATCTGCTCCAACCACCTCGGCCCCCAGCCTTGCCATCGGTTCGCTCAGTAGCCCGCCACCACAACCGATATCGAGCAGCCGCAATCCGGCAAAGGGTTGGTGCCCGGTCAGGTCCCGGTCGAATTCGCCGGCAATCTGCCGGGTGATATAGTCCAGGCGGCAGGGGTTGAGCATATGCAGCGGTTTGAACTTGCCATGCGGATCCCACCATTCGGCGGCCATCGCCTCGAATTTCGCGATCTCTGACGGGTCGACCGTGTTCGGATGCGCTTGCATTCCTGTCTCCGTGTGCTCTTTTACCCATTGCGGACTATATAGGCCTGTAATGGACAAATACCCGGACCAAAAGCGCGCAATGCAATATCTCTATCCGCCGCTCGACCCGTTCGACCAGCGGATGCTGGATGTTGGTCAGGGTCACCACATATACGTCGAGCAAAGTGGCAATCCCCGCGGGATCCCTGTCGTGGTTCTACATGGCGGTCCGGGCGGTGGATGCAGCCCGGCGATGCGGCGCTATTTCGATCCTGCGGTCTACCGGGTGATTCTTTTCGACCAGCGCGGTTGTGGCCGGTCGCGGCCGCATGCCTCGGTCACCGACAACACCACCTGGCATCTGGTCGCCGATATCGAACGCATCCGAAAGGCGCTGGAGATCGACAGCTGGATCGCCTTTGGAGGCAGTTGGGGCGCGACCCTGGCACTGGTCTATGCCCAGACCCACCCCGACCGCGTTACCCGGCTGGTGCTGCGCGGCGTGTTCCTGATGACCCGGGCCGAGCTTGACTGGTTCTATGGCGGCGGCGCCGGGCGGTTCTGGCCGGAACCCTGGTCGCGCTTTGCCGCGCTGATCCCGGAAAATGAACGCGGCGACATGATTTTCGCCTATCACAAGCGCCTGTTCTCGGGGGATATGGCGCAAGAGATCCGCTATGCCCGCGCGTGGTCGGCTTGGGAGAATGCGCTTGCCTCGATCCACTCCAACGGCACCACGGGCGAAAGTCCCGGCGATTATGCCCGTGCCTTTGCCCGGCTCGAGAATCACTATTTCATCAACGACGGCTTCCTGGAATTCGACGGCCAGATCCTCGCCAATATGGGGCGCATCTCGCATATCCCCGGCCATATCGTGCAGGGGCGCTATGACATGATCTGCCCACCCAGTTCGGCCTGGAAGCTCAGCGAGCTATGGCCCAGTTGCGAACTTCGGATGATCCGCAATGCCGGCCACGCCCTGTCCGAACCGGGCATCAGCGCCGAGCTGGTGCGGATCATGGACGGCATCGCACAGGAGGCCGACGCATGACCCGGATCGACCGCCGCGCGCTGTTCGCCTCGGGTGCCGCTGCCGCACTCCTCGCCTCGGCGGGCATGTCGCTGGCCGACCGGCCCCGGGAGGGGGGCACCCTGCGTCTGGCGGTACCGCGAGACGACAGCCTGGAACGGATCGCGCGCGGTGCCGTGTTCGATACCCTGACCGAGATCGCGCCCGACGGCACCCTCAGGGGAGAGCTGGCGACCGGCTGGCAACCCGACGACAGCGCCCGGGTCTGGAGCTTTGATCTGCGCGACGACGTCACCTTTCACGATGGCACGCGGTTCTCGGCCAGCGATGCCGCGGCGTCGCTGGCCGAAATCGGCCTGGCCGAGGCGCTTGGCCCCACGCGGCTGCGGCTGGAACTGGCCGAAGCCGATCCCGGCCTGCCCCTCCGGCTGGCCGATATCCGCTTTGCCATCACCCGCTCGGGTGGGGCGGTGACGCCGCTGGAACAGGCCAACGGCACCGGTTGTTACCGGGTCGAACGGGCGCAGGACGGGCGGCATTTCCTGGGCCGCAAGGTTTCCGATCACTACAAGCAGGGTCAGGCCGGATGGGCCGACATGGTCGAGGTGATCGTGATCCCCGACCCCGCCGTCCGGGCCGAGGCGCTGCGCGACGGCTATGTCGATGTCGCCGCCCTGCCCCTGCCCGACGGGCTGCGCGACCGCACCCGGTTCCGCTATCACCCCTCCGAGGACGACATGGCGCTCGCCGCCGCCGTCTCGGTCGGCCTGCCGCGCCAGATCGGCAGCCGTAGTCCGCTGGACGATGGCCGCATCGCGGAACGCTGGTGGGTGGGGTAATCCAGCTTTCGAATCCCACCCCCTTGCAGACTCACCCCATCCCGCGTATACGCCTTGACAACAGCGGCGCGTCGGGCACTGGCCTGGGGTTCCACCGGAATAGATCGACGGGCCGCGCGCCCGTTTTTTTGTGCCCGGAGCTTGGGTAAGACACGAGATGACCAACAACCTGATAGCAAAGGCCGCCATCGACCGGCGCCTGGCCGAGATCGTCAGCCCCGTTATCGCGGATCTGGGATACGAGCTGGTGCGCATTCGACTGATGAGCGGCAAGAGCACCACGCTTCAGATCATGGCCGACAAGCCCGATGGCGGTATCGAGGTGGACGATTGCGCCGCTATCTCGAACGCGGTCAGCGCCACGCTGGATGTCGAGGATCCGATTCTGGATGCCTATACGCTCGAAGTGTCGAGCCCGGGCATCGACCGGCCGCTGACCCGGCTCAAGGATTTCGAGATGTTCGAAGGCTACGAGGCCAAGATCGAAACGACCGAGTTGATCGACGGCCGCCGCCGGTTCAAGGGTGAACTGGCCGGTGTCGAGGGCAACGAGGTGCTGATCAACATCGACCAGAATGGCGAAACGGTGACCATCGGCCTGGAATTCGACTGGCTGAGCGATGCCAAGCTGGTTCTGACCGACGACCTGATCAAGGAAATGCTGCGCCAGCGTAAGGCCGCCGGCGTTCTGAACGAAGACCAATTCGACGAAATCGTAGAGGAAGCGCCCGAAACGGGCGCCACGACCATGGCCCGCGACGGGTCCGAAGAGGAGACGAAGTAATGGCAATCACCTCTGCAAACCAGCTTGAGCTGCTGCAAACCGCCGAGGCCGTGGCCCGTGAAAAGATGATCGACCCCGGTCTGGTGGTCGAGGCTATGGAAGAATCCCTCGCCCGCGCGGCCAAGAGCCGCTATGGCGCCGAGATGGACATCCGCGTCCATATCGACCGCAAGACCGGCAAGGCGACCTTTACCCGTGTTCGCACCGTCGTCGCCGATGACGAACTGGAAAACTACCAGGCCGAGTTCACCGTCGAACAGGCCAAGCAGTACATGGAAAACCCGCAGATCGGCGATACTTTCGTCGAAGAGGTGCCCCCGGTCGAGATGGGCCGCATCGCCGCGCAATCCGCCAAGCAGGTGATCCTGCAAAAGGTGCGCGAAGCCGAGCGGGATCGTCAGTACGAAGAATTCAAGGACCGCGCCGGCACCATCATCAACGGCCTCGTCAAGCGCGAGGAATACGGCAACGTCATCGTCGATGTGGGCGCGGGCGAGGCGATCCTGCGCCGCAACGAGAAGATCGGCCGCGAAAGCTATCGCCCCAACGACCGTATCCGCTGCTACATCAAGGACGTACGCCGCGAGCCGCGCGGCCCGCAGATCTTCCTGTCACGCACCGCGCCCGAGTTCATGGCCGAGCTGTTCAAGATGGAAGTGCCGGAAATCTATGACGGCATCATCGAGATCAAGGCCGTGGCCCGCGACCCCGGTTCGCGCGCCAAGATCGCCGTGATCTCTTACGACGGCTCGATCGACCCGGTCGGCGCCTGCGTCGGTATGCGCGGCAGCCGCGTGCAGGCGGTGGTCAATGAATTGCAGGGCGAAAAGATCGACATCATTCCGTGGAACGAGGATCAGCCGACTTTCCTGGTGAACGCGCTGCAACCGGCCGAGGTGTCGAAGGTGGTGCTGGACGAGGAAGCTGGCAAGATCGAGGTCGTGGTGCCCGAAGAACAGCTGAGCCTGGCCATTGGCCGTCGCGGCCAGAACGTGCGCCTTGCATCGCAGCTGACCGGTCTGGACATTGACATCATGACCGAGGCCGAGGAATCGGCACGCCGTCAGAAGGAATTCGAGAGCCGCACCGCGCTGTTCATGGAAACCCTCGATCTGGACGAGTTCTTTGCCCAGCTGCTAGTCTCCGAAGGCTTCACCAATCTCGAAGAGGTCGCCTATGTCGATCTTGACGAGCTTCTGGTGATCGACGGGGTCGACGAAGGCACCGCCGAAGAGCTTCAGGCCCGTGCCCGCGACTATCTCGAGGCACAGGCCAAGGCGGCGCTGGACAATGCCCGCGCCCTGGGAGCCGAGGACAGCCTTATTGAATTCGAGGGCCTGACACCCCAAATGGTCGAGGCATTGGCCAAGGACGACGTCAAGACGCTGGAAGATTTCGCGACCTGCGCCGACTGGGAACTGGCCGGAGGCTGGACCACGGTCGACGGTCAGCGCGTCAAGGATGACGGTATTCTGGAACCCTTCGACGTTTCGCTGGAAGATGCGCAGGATATGGTGATGACCGCCCGCGTCATGCTGGGCTGGGTCGATCCGACAGAACTCCTCGAAGAGGCGGAAGAGACCGACGAGGGCGAAACCGCAACCGACGAGGAGGCCGAGGCCTGATTACGGGTCGACGGAGATAAAACATGACACGTGGCGGTGCACATAAAGACCGGACCGAAGGTCCCGAACGCAAGTGCATTGCCACGGGCGAGGCACGGCCTAGATACGGGCTTATCCGTTTCGTGGCCGGCCCCGACGGGCAACTGGTGCCCGATATCGCGGGCAAACTGCCCGGACGCGGCACCTATGTGGCCGCAGACCGGGACACGCTGCAAAAGGCCGTGGACAAGAAACTCTTTGCCCGCGGCCTGAAACAGCAGGTGCAGGTGCCCGACGGGCTGGTGGACGAGGTTGAGCGACAACTGGTCCGCCGCGTTGTCGACCTGCTCAGCCTCGCACGAAAATCCGGCGACGCGGTCGCGGGATACGAAAAGGTCAAGACCTGGCTCGACAAGGAAGAGGCGCAGGTCCTGATCCAGGCCTCGGACGGATCGGGCCGAGGCAAGACCAAACTGAGCACGCCGCATTTCGGCAAATACATTGGTTGGCTCACGGCGGATGAATTGGGCATGGCTTTTGGCCGCCAAACAGTGATACATGCGGCGCTGGCCTCTGGTGGACTCGCCAAACGTGTTGTAGAGGAAGCGCAACGCCTTCGTGGAATGCGCAAAACGGATGACGGCGGCAAGGGCCGCGCGGAAGGGTAAGAAGCTTTATGAGCGATACTGACGGCAAAAAGACATTGGGTCTGCGTGGTTCCCGCCCCGGGAACGTGAAACAGAGTTTCAGCCACGGACGGACCAAGAATGTCGTGGTGGAAACCAAGCGCAAGCGCGTGGTGGTCCCCAAGCCCGGCGCCGGAAAGCCGAGCGCCGGTGGTTCTTCGCCGGCCGGAGACCCTTCGCGCCGTCCCGCCGGGATTTCCGACGCCGAGATGGAGCGCCGGCTGAACGCGCTCAAGGCCGCCAAGGCCCGCGAATCCGAAGAAGCCGCGCAGCGCGAGGCCGAGGAGAAGGCGCGCGCCGAAGAGCGTGAGCGCCGCCGGGCCGAGCAAGAGGCCAAGGAGCGCGAACAGCGCGAAGCCGAGCAGCGTGCCCGCGAAAAGGCCGAGGAAGAGGAGCGTCAGCGCCTCGAAGCGGAAGAAGAGGCCAAGCGCGCCGCCGCGCGTGCCGCGGCCGAGCAGGAAGCCCCCAAGCCCGAACGCAGCGCCGAGCGTGCGCCGGCCTCAGCCCGCCCCGACAGCGGCGACAATGCCCGCCGGGTCGACCGCGACCGCGAACGCGAACAGCGCCAGACCCGTGGCAAGGGCCGTCAGGACGGACGCCGCTCGGGCAAGTTGACGCTCAGCCAGGTTACCGACGGTGAGGGCGGACGCCAGAAATCGCTGGCCGCGATGAAGCGCAAGCAGGAACGCGCACGCCAAAAAGCGATGGGCAGCGCCGCCGAGCGTGAAAAGGTGATCCGCGAGGTTCAGTTGCCCGAGGCGATCGTGGTTTCGGAACTGGCGAACCGCATGGCCGAACGCGTGGCCGATGTGGTCAAGGAACTGATGAAGATGGGCATGATGGTCACCCAGAACCAGACCATCGACGCCGACACCGCCGAACTGATCATCGAGGAATTCGGCCACAAGGTGGTCCGGGTTTCGGATTCCGATGTGGAAGACGTCATCTCGGATATCGAGGACAAGGAAGAGGACCTCAAGCCGCGTCCGCCCGTCATCACCATCATGGGCCATGTCGACCACGGGAAAACCTCTCTGCTGGATGCGATCCGCGACGCCAAGGTTGTTGCGGGCGAGGCCGGTGGCATCACCCAGCATATCGGTGCCTATCAGGTCAAAACCGATGGCGGCACAACACTGAGCTTCCTCGATACACCGGGCCACGCGGCCTTTACCTCGATGCGCTCGCGCGGTGCTCAGGTGACCGATATCGTGGTTCTGGTTGTCGCTGCTGATGACGCGGTGATGCCGCAAACCGTCGAGGCGATCAACCACGCCAAGGCCGCCGGTGTGCCGATGATCGTGGCGATCAACAAGATCGACAAACCCGAGGCGAACCCGACCAAGGTGCGCACCGACCTTCTGCAACACGAAGTTGTGGTTGAGGCGATGTCGGGCGAAGTGCAGGATGTCGAGGTTTCGGCCAAGACTGGCGAAGGTCTGGACGAGCTGCTCGAAGCGATCGCGCTGCAGGCCGAGATCCTGGAGCTGAAGGCCAATCCCGACCGCCCGGCACAGGGTGCGGTGATCGAAGCACAGCTGGATGTGGGCCGTGGCCCGGTAGCGACCGTTCTGATCCAGAAGGGCACGCTGCGCCAGGGCGACATCTTTGTCGTGGGTGAGCAGTACGGCAAGGTCCGCGCCCTGATCAACGACAAGGGTGAGCGCGTCACCGAAGCCGGTCCTTCGGTACCTGTCGAGGTTCTGGGCCTCAACGGCACCCCCGAGGCAGGCGACGTTCTGAACGTGACCTCGACCGAGGCGCAGGCCCGCGAGATCGCGGAATACCGCGCCCAGGTCGCCAAGGACAAGCGCGCCGCCGCCGGTGCCGCCACCACGCTGGAACAGCTGATGGCCAAGGCCAAGGCGGACGAGAACGTGGCCGAGCTGCCGATCCTGGTGAAAGCCGACGTGCAGGGCTCTGCCGAGGCGATCGTTCAGGCGATGGAAAAGATCGGCAACGACGAGGTGCGTGTGCGCGTGCTGCATTCGGGCGTTGGTGCGATCACCGAAACCGATGTGGGCCTCGCCGAGGCTTCCGGCGCGCCGATCATGGGCTTCAACGTCCGGGCGAACGCAAGCGCGCGTAACACCGCCAACCAGAAGGGCGTCGAGATCCGGTATTATTCGGTGATCTACGACCTGGTCGATGACGTCAAAGCGGCCGCAAGCGGCCTGCTGAGCGCCGAAATCCGCGAAAACTTCATCGGCTACGCGAATATCAAAGAGGTCTTCAAGGTCTCCAACGTCGGCAAGGTCGCCGGTTGTCTGGTTACCGAAGGCGTCGCTCGTCGCTCTGCCGGTGTGCGTCTGCTCCGCGACAACGTGGTGATCCACGAAGGCACGCTGAAAACCCTGAAGCGCTTCAAGGACGAAGTCTCCGAAGTGCAGTCGGGCCAGGAATGCGGCATGGCCTTTGAAAACTACGACGATATCCGCCCCGGCGACGTGATCGAAATCTTCGAGCGCGAAGAAGTTACCCGGTCGCTGACCTGATCGGGGACGGATACAGGAACAGAGGGCGGTTCGCGAGGGCCGCCCTTTTTCATTGCCCGAGAGACAGTCGTGACGCGATCAAAAAAAGAGGCAAGAAAAGGCCCCATGCCTCTTCTTGCCCTCAAGACCCGTGTGAGTGGTGGTCTTTAAACTCTCGAACGTCCCGCGTGGCGCTGTGAATTGGTTGCCATGCTGCACACCTGCGCCGGATACCTATCAAGAACGATCCGCCTCCATCCGAAGGCAACCGTCGCATCTGGCGCCGATGTCTGCCACCGGAAACGGGCCATAGACTGCTGTCTGGCTCCGTTGAAACCGGCACGACAGACATACACTATCAGGGGTCGAAAATCACATAAGAATTGATCGAAAAACCGTATTAATAGCGGCACAGCTTACACCATATAGGCTAAATATTTGTTACGAACACCAAATTTGCAAAAAATTACCAAGCGTCAAGATGTGATGACTATGCCAAAAACCTGTCAAAGCCAGTCGCGCAGAATCGGAATCAGCGGGATATCCGCAGGCGGCATCGGATAGTTGCGCAGTTCGCTTGCCCGTACCCATGTCAGCGCCTGCCCTTCGCGAGATTGCGGAATCCCCTCCCACTTGCGGCAGGCAAACAGCGGCATCAGCAGATGAAAATCATCATAGCTGTGGCTGGCAAAGGTCAGTGGCGCCAGGCACGAGGCCCAGGTATTGATCCCCAGTTCCTCGTGCAGCTCGCGGATCAGCGCCAGTTCGGGCGTCTCGCCGGGTTCAACCTTGCCGCCGGGAAACTCCCACAAACCGGCCATCGACTTGCCTTCCGGGCGCTGCGCAAGCAGCACCCGGCCATCCACGTCGATCAGCGCGACGGCGGAAACGAGAACGGTTTTCACGAGCGGTAATCCGCGTTGATCTCGATATATCCGTGGGTCAGATCGCAGGTCCAGACGGTGGACTTGCCTTCGCCAAGGCCCAGATCGACACCAATGACCAACTCCTGCCCCTTCATATAGGCGGCGGCGTCCTCTTCACGGTAACCCGGGCTGACCCAGCCCTTTTCGGCCACCAGGATATCGCCGAACGAGATGCTCAGCAGGTCGCGGTCAGCGGCGGCGCCGGATTTGCCGATCGCCATCACCACCCGGCCCCAGTTCGGGTCTTCGCCCGCTATCGCGGTCTTGACCAGCGGCGAGTTGGCAATCGCCAGACCGTGCACCTTGGCATCGGTATCGCTGACCGCGCCGGTCACCCGGATCTCGACGAACTTGGTGGCACCTTCTCCGTCGCGCACGACCTGCTGGGCCAGGTCCAGCATCACCTCTTCCAGCGCGGCGGCGAATTCGGCGTTTCCACCGGCATCCACACCCGAGGCGCCCGTCGCACACAAAAGAAGCGTGTCCGAGGTCGAGGTGTCGCTGTCCACGGTGATGCAGTTGAAGGTGCGGTCGGTCATTGCCGACAGCATCGCCTGCAACGCGCCCTGTTCGACGCGAGCATCGGTAAAGATGTAAACCAGCATCGTCGCCATGTCGGGGGCGATCATGCCCGAACCCTTGGCGATCCCGGCGATCTTGACCATCTTGCCGTCGATCCCGACGGTCCGGCTGGCGCCCTTGGCAAAGGTGTCGGTGGTCATGATGGCGCGGGCGGCATCCTCCAGCGCGTCGGGGCTGAGCGCCGCATTCAGATCGCCCAGCTTGGCCACAATGCGCTCGTGCTTCATCGGCTCGCCGATCACCCCGGTGGACGAGGTAAAGACCCGCCTGACCGGCACACCTGTCACATTTGCCACCGCCTGCGTCACCTCGGCCACCGAGGTCTGGCCGTAATGGCCTGTAAAGGCGTTGGAGTTGCCTGAATTGACCAGAATCGCGGCCGGTCCGTCGCTGGCCCCGCCGATCTTGGCCTGACAGTCCAGCACCGGTGCCGAGCGGGTGGCCGACCGGGTGAACACCCCCGCAACCGAGGTACCCGGAGCCAACACCGCCAGCATCACATCGGTGCGACCCTGATAGCGCACCCCCGCCGCAATACTGGCCAGCTGCACACCGTCGATGACGGGCAGCGTCGGAAACGCGGCCGGGGCCAGAGGGGAAACCTTGGTGATCTTCGCCATTTCGGCCTTACTCCTGCACCAGTTCCAGCTGCCGCAGCACGCCGGGTTCGATCCCGTTCAGATCGGGCTTTTCAATCTCGCTGTCCTTGGTCAGCTCGGCCAGTCGCGCGTCGATGGCATCCTGCTGAATGCGTCCGGCCAGTTCGTCGCGCACCTCGTCCAGCGCCGGGGCCTCGGACTTGCGCTTGTCATTGAGGATGATCACATGCCAGCCGAACTGGGTCTGCACCGGGTCCGAGATCTGGCCCGCGTTCAGCGCCACGACCGCCTGTTCGAACTCCGGCACCATCGCGCCCGCTCCGAACCAGCCCAGCGCGCCGCCATTGGGCCCGGACGGACCGGTGGATTTCTCCTTGGCGGTGGCGGCGAAATCGGCGCCGTTGTCGAGCAGCTCCTTGACGGCCTTGGCCTCGTCCTTGGACGGGACCAGGATATGCGAGGCATTGTATTCCTCGCCACCGAACCCGTCGGCATATTGCGCGTCATAGGCCGACTGGATCGCCTCGTCGGTGGTGGCGGCGGCCATGATCTCTTCGATGGTCTCACCCGCCAGCAACGAGCGCTCCTCGTTCTCCAGCGACAACACGACCTGTTTTGGGGTCTCACCTGTCTGTTGCTGTTTCAACAGGGTCTGCTGCACCAGCTGGTCCAGAATGCCGTCGAACAACACATTGTCGGGCAGTTGCTGATACTGCTGCGGCAGCAAGGCACGCGCGATGATCATGTGACCCAACGTGATCTCTTCGCCATTGACGCGGGCCACAACCGTGTCCGCCTCGGCCTTTGTCTCGGCCGCCACCGGCAGGGCCAGCACCAGCGCAAGCGCCAGCGATGGCAAGATTGTGAGACCTTTGGGCATTGATTCATCCTATTTCCAGGCCGCAACAGGGCGCGGCGTTGACACTCTGGACCCTGCCGCTTACATCGCTTGAAGCCTTTGACAGGACCGCCTTCACCCCCCGTATCTATGGGTTGCGCGCAAGGCGGACAAGCCTGTCGTAACCATGACAGAACAAATCCGCTGGAGTGCACATGCTGGGACTTGGAACGCTTGCCAAAAAGGTGTTCGGAACGCCGAATGACCGCAAGATCAAGGCAACCCGCCCGGTGGTCGCCCAGATCAACGCGCTGGAAGAGGAATTTGCCAAGCTTACCGACGAGGGGCTGAAGCAAAAGACCGACGAACTGCGCAAACGCGCGCTGGACGGCGAAAGCCTGGATGCGCTCTTGCCCGAGGCGTTTGCCAACTGCCGTGAAGCCGCCAAGCGGGCCCTGGGCCTGCGCGCCTTCGACACCCAGCTGATGGGCGGCATGTTCCTGCATCAGGGCAATATCAGCGAGATGAAGACGGGCGAGGGCAAGACGCTGGTCGCCACCTTTCCCGCCTATCTGAACGCGCTGACCGGCAAGGGCGTGCATGTGGTCACGGTGAACGAATACCTGGCCAAACGCGACTCGGAATGGATGGGCAAGGTGTTCGCCGCGCTGGGCATGACCACCGGCGTGATCTGGTCGGGCCAGCCCGATGACCAGAAGATGGCCGCCTATCAAAGCGACATCACCTATGCCACCAACAACGAGCTTGGCTTTGACTATCTGCGCGACAACATGAAGGGCGAGTTGAGCGAGGTCTATCAGAAGCAGCACAATTTCGCCATCGTGGACGAGGTCGACTCGATCCTGATCGACGAGGCGCGCACGCCGCTGATCATCTCGGGCCCCGCACAGGACCGCTCGGACCTGTATGTCGCCATCGACGCGCTGCTGCCCGCGCTGTCGGACGATCATTTCGAACTGGACGAAAAGACCCGCAACGTCACCTTTACCGACGAGGGCAACGAGTTCCTCGAGGCGCAACTGGTCGCGCGTGGCCTGCTGCCCGAGGGTCAGTCGCTCTATGATCCCGAAAGCACGACCATCGTGCATCACGTCAACCAGGGCCTGCGCGCACACAAGCTGTTCCAGCGCGACAAGGACTACATCGTTCGCGATGGCGAGGTGGTGCTGATCGACGAATTCACCGGCCGCATGATGCCGGGTCGCCGCCTGTCGGACGGTCTGCACCAGGCGATCGAGGCCAAGGAAAACGTACAGATCCAGCCCGAGAACGTGACGCTGGCCAGCGTGACCTTCCAGAACTATTTCCGCCTCTACGACAAGCTTTCGGGCATGACCGGCACCGCCCTGACCGAGGCCGAGGAATTTGCCGAGATCTATGGCCTGGGCGTTGTCGAAGTGCCCACCAACAGGCCGATTGCGCGTAAGGACGAGGACGACCAGGTCTATCGCACCGCGGCCGAGAAATACGCCGCCATGATCGCCGAGACCAAGAAGGCCCATGAGAAGGGCCAGCCTGTTTTGCTCGGCACCACCTCGATCGAAAAATCCGAGATGCTGAGCCAGATGCTGACCAAGGAAGGCATCGAACACAACGTCCTGAACGCCCGCCAGCACGAGCGCGAGGCGCAGATCGTGGCCGAGGCCGGCCGCTATGGCGCGGTGACCATTGCCACCAACATGGCCGGTCGCGGTACCGACATCCAGTTGGGCGGCAATGTCGAGATGAAGGTTCTGGCCGCCTTGGCCGAAAACCCCGATGCCGACCCGGCAGAGCTTCGCGCCGCCGAGGAAGCACGCCACGCTGAGGAAAAGCAAAAGGTACTGGATGCCGGCGGCCTCTATGTGATGGCATCCGAACGGCATGAAAGCCGTCGCATCGACAACCAGCTGCGCGGTCGCTCGGGCCGTCAGGGCGACCCGGGCCGCACTGTGTTCTACCTCAGCCTCGAAGACGACCTGATGCGTATCTTCGGCTCGGAACGGCTGGACAAGGTGTTGACCACGCTGGGCATGAAGGAAGGGGAGGCGATCGTCCACCCCTGGGTGAACAAGTCGCTCGAACGCGCCCAGGCCAAGGTCGAGGGCCGCAACTTCGACATGCGGAAAAACGTGCTGAAATTCGACGACGTGATGAACGATCAGCGCAAGGTGATCTTTAACCAGCGGCGCGAAATCATGGCGACCGAGGAGCTGTCGGATGTGGTCGCAGACATGCGCGAGCAGGTGATCGATGACCTGATCGATCAATACATGCCGCCCAAGACCTATGCCGACCAGTGGGATACCCAAGGCCTTTATGCCGCCGTTATCGAAAAGCTGGGCATCGACGTACCTGTCATCGAATGGGCCGCCGAAGAAGGCGTGGATGACGATGAAATCCGCGAACGCCTGATCAAGGCCTCGGGCGAATACATGGCGCAAAAGGCCGCCGATTTCGGACCCGAGAACATGCGCAACATCGAAAAACAGGTGCTGTTGCAGACCATCGACAGCAAATGGCGCGAGCACCTGCTCAAGCTGGAACACCTGCGCTCGGTCGTGGGATTCCGGGGCTATGCGCAGCGCGATCCGCTGAACGAATACAAGACCGAGAGCTTTCAGCTGTTCGAAGGGTTGCTGGACAGCCTTCGCGAGACCGTCACACAGCAATTGTCCCGCATTCGCATGCTGAGCGAAGAGGAACAACGCCAGATGATGGCGCAGATGATGGCCCAGCAGAATCAGGCCGAACAAGCGGCAGAGCAGGCCGAAGCAGTGGCCGAGGCCAAGGCTTCGGGCGATGCACGCCCCGGCTTTGTCGAGGACGACCCCAGCACATGGGGCAACCCCTCGCGCAACGACCTGTGCCCCTGCGGGTCTGGCAAGAAATTCAAGCATTGCCACGGGCGGCTGGCCTGAGGCCCCGCCACAATGACTCCCCCCGGCGGCCATAAACTGGCCGCCTTCTTTAACGACACTTCTCGTGGACCAATGGGCGATGGAGTGTGGTTATGGCACAACGACGCAAGATTCTGACAGCTGGCGGGACCGTTCTCTGCGCGGCGCTGATCGGGTTCCTGATGCAGCAGAACGCCGCGCGCGAGACGCAGCAGATGGCGGCACGCAAATCGCTTATTCAGCAATCGGTTCTGAAACCGTCGGGTGCGTCAGATGTGGATGACTACGCCTTGTTCGAGCTGAACGCGATCAAGCTTACCTCTGCGCAACCCGCCCTGGAACAGCCCCGCCGCCTGCCGGAACCATCTTTGGAAGGCGCAATGCCCCTTCCAGCGCGGGACATCCTGCTGCCCGACGCGCCAAGCGACCCGGACGAGCCGCAACTGGGCTGTGCGATCACGGCGACTGCCGATCCCGCCCCCATGGCCAGCGTAACTCTCAACGTCAACGCTGCCTGTTACGGTAACCAACGCGTTACGGTACATCACAGCGGCTTGATCTTCACAGATACAACCGACGATGCCGGCAATCTGTCGGTCACTGTCCCGGCGCTGTCCGAAACCGCTGTGTTTGTCGTGGCCTTCCAGAACGGCCGTGGCGCTGTCGCCATGAGCCCCGTAGAGGGGCTCGACCGGATCGACCGGGTCGTGGTGCAATGGTCTGGCGCTGCGGGCTTTCAGCTGCATGCCCGCGAGTTCGGCGCCGGTTATGGCGAGACCGGCCATGTTTGGTCCGAAGCAGCAGCCGGCGGGGTCGGTCAGGTGATCCGGCTGGGTGAACCCGACACGCTGGAGCCGCAACTGGCCGAAATCTACAGCTATCCCACCGGCGAGAGCGACACCGCAGGCACCATCGCCCTATCGATCGAGGCCGAGGTGACAGCCAGCAATTGTGGGCGCGAGATCTCGGCCCAATCGCTGGAACTGCGCGGGACCGGGTCGCTCACAACCCATGATCTGAACATGTCCATGCCAGATTGTTCAGCTGCCGGTGATTTTCTGGTGTTGAATAATCTGGTCGAAGACCTGAAGATCGCCGCCAGGTAATCCGCAGGCAATTTTCAGGTTTCACATGAATTGGCTTCGTGCGGCGGCTTTCGCCGCACTTTCCGTTTTCCCGGCCCTTCCGGCCACCGCTCAGGACATCACCCTCACCTCGCATGATGGCAAGGTCGAGATCAGCGGCAATCTGCTTGGCTTCGACGGAGAATTCTACCGCGTCGAAACCCGGTTCGGCGAACTGACGGTGGACGGATCGGGGGTGACCTGTGATGGCCCGGCTTGCCCCAACCTCACCGATTTCGTGGCGGAACTGGCGCTCAGCGGCTCGTCGACAATGGCCGAGGTGCTGCTGCCCGCACTGATCGAAGGCTTTGCCTTGCGCAACCGCATGCAGACCCGACGCGAGACCGAATCCGAGAGCCGGTTTAGCTATCTTCTGTTCAAGGCAGGCAGCGAACGGCCTCAGGCCCGGTTCACCTTTCGCGTCAGCACCACCGACGAAGGTTTTGCCGACCTGCTGGCCGACGAGGCCGATCTGGTCATGGCCCTGCGCGAGATCCGGCCAGACGAGCGCAGGCGGGCGTTGGAACTGGGCCTGGGCGACATGACCGACAGCAACCGCTCGCGGGTTTTGGCTCTGGATGCGATGGTGCCCGTGGTGGCGCCGGTCAATCCGGTGCGACAGATCTCGGCCCCGCAACTGGCACAGGTCTTTGCCGGCGAGATCGAGAACTGGGCCGAGCTCGGCGGCCCCGATGCCCCCATCGCGCTACACTTGCCGGTCGCAGGCTCGGGACTGGCGCAGGCCGTCGAGGACCGCTTGCTGTTACCAGTCGGCAAAACGCTGCCCGAGACGGTCGCACGCCATGACCGTTCCAGCCTGCTGGCCCGTGCGGTCGCCGTCGATCCGTTTGCCATCGGCATCGCCAGCTATTCCGAAACCGGAACCGCCAGGGCTTTGACCCTGACGGGGGATTGCGGTTTTTCCGTCGCCGCAACCCGGCGCAACATCAAGACCGAGGATTATCCGCTCAATTCGCCCATGTTCCTCTACATGCCCGCGCGCCGCCTGCCCAAACTGGCACGGGAGTTCATGGCCTACATGCGCAGCCCGGCTGCCCAGATCGTGATTCGCCGTGCCGGTTTCGTCGATCAGGCGCCAGAGTTGATCCCCATCGCGGTCCAGGGAAACCGGCTGGCCAATGCCATCGCAGCCGCTGGTGCCGAGGTCCCTCTCACCGAGTTGCAACGACTCGTATCCACGCTGTCTGGGATGCAACGGCTCAGCCTCTCTTTCCGATTCGAGACCGGATCCTCGCGCCCTGATGCGCAGTCGCGGACCAATATCGCACAACTGGCCCAGGAACTTGAAAGCGGTGCCTATGACGCGCGCCAAATGCTCTTTGTCGGGTTCAGCGACGGTGATGGTGCCGCCGAGGGCAACGCCCGCATTGCCCTGAAACGAGCCGAGGCGGTGCGTGACGCGGTGTTGCAGACGGCCGAAACGCTTGACCCGGCGCGGGTTGAGATCTCGGTCGATGCCTTTGGCGAGGCGCTGCCGATGGCCTGCGATGACAGCGACTGGGGCCGTCAGGTCAATCGCCGGGTCGAGGTCTGGGTCAAGTAACCCCTTCATTTCGCCTGAAATACTCCGGGGAAGTCGCGGCCCTGCCGCGACGGGGGCAGCGCCCCCTATAGAAACCCTTCGGAGCGGAAGCTCAACTCGACCGATTTTCCGATGATCAGGTGATCGTGCAGCGTTATCCCCAGCGCCTCACACGCGGCCCGGATCCGCACCGTCATGTCGATATCCGATTGCGACGGTGTCGGGTCTCCTGATGGGTGGTTGTGCACCAGGATCAGCGCCGAGGCGTTCAGTTCCAGCGCCCGCTTGGCCACCTCCCGCGGATAGACCGGCACGTGATCGACCGTCCCGCGCGCCTGTTCCTCGTCCGCGATCAGCACGTTCTTGCGGTCGAGGTAGAAGACCCGGAACTGCTCGGTCTCGCGATGCGCCATGGTGGTGTGGCAGTAATCCAGCAGCGCATCCCAACTGGAAATCACCTGCCGCTGCATCACCCGTGCGCGGGCCATCCGGTGGGCACTGGCTTCCAGTATCTTGAGATCCGTGATCACTGCCTCGCCCACGCCCTTGACCTCGGCCAACCGTTCAACCGATGCGGTCAGCACCCGGTTGAAATCGCCAAACGTATCAAGCAGCAGCCGCGCCAGCGGCTTGACGTCCTGCCTGGGGATCGATCGGAACAGCACCAGCTCCAGCAATTCGTAGTCCGGCAGCGCCGCCGCACCACCGGCCATGAACCGTTCCCGCAAACGCTTGCGATGATCCCGGATATAGGACGGCAACCGCCCCGAGGGCAGCGGCATCTCCGGCGCTTCGTCCATGTCGAACAGCATCGGGGCCTCGGAAAGACCAATCTGGCGCATGGCGATCAGCCTCGCCCCGAATCGGTTTCCGAGAGGTTAACGTTCGCCCGCCATTTGCCGTGTTGCCCGTCGCATCGCCAGATGCAGCAGCACCGACAGCACGCCCAGCGTCAGCATGGCGGCAAACATCAGGTCTGTCTTGGCGCGGCCATTGGCCAGGAGCATCAGGTAGCCCAGCCCCTTTGACGCGCCCACCCATTCCCCGATCACCGCGCCGATCGGCGCATAGACCGCCGCTAGCCGCAGGCCCGAGGCGAGTTGCGGCAGCGCCGCCGGCACCCGGATATGCCAGAGCACCGCGCGCGGGCTGGCCTGCATGGTGCGGGCGAGGTCGAGATATCCCGCAGGCGTCCGCATCAGCCCGTCGAAGAACGCCGCCGTGATCGGGAAATAGATGATCAGCACCGCCATCGCGACCTTGGACCACAGCCCATAGCCCAGCCACAGCGTCAGGATCGGCGCCAGCGCAAAGACCGGCAGCGCCTGGGTAAAGACCAGCATCGGCTGCACCAGTACCCGTGCGATCCGCGAACTGGCCAGCTGCAACGCCGTCGCCACGCCCAGCACCGCGCCACAGGCGAGACCGATCAGAACCTCCAGCGCCGTCACCGCCGTATGCTCGGCGATCAACCAGCGGCTCTGCCACCAGGTTTCGGCCACCAGAGCAGGGCCGGGCAGGATGAATCGCGGCAGGTCGGTCAGGCTGACCACCGCCTGCCAAATCGCCAGCGCAAAAAGGGTCGCGGCCAGAGCCGGGAGCCAGCGTGTCATTCCCCTCCCTCCCGCAGCATCCTGAGCAATACAGCCTGACATTCCAGCGTCGCGACGTCATCCACCGCGCGCGGCATTTCTTCCGTTGGCGGTACGACCGCTGTCAGCCCCCCGGCGGTCATCACCTGGATCGAATGACCCAACCGCGCGGCCTCGGCCGGGTCGTGGGTCACCAACAGCACGGTCCGGCAGGCCAGCAGTTCGGCGGCCAGCTCCTGCATATCGGCGCGGGTCCGGGCATCGAGGGCCGAGAAGGGCTCGTCGAGCAATACAACCGGCTTGTCCTCCATCAAGGTGCGCGCCAATGCCACCCGCTGGCGCTGGCCACCCGAGAGTTCCGCCGGGCGCTTGGCGGCATGGTCTGTCAGGCGCACCCGACGCAGCAGGTCGTCGAGCCGCGCACGGTCCACTTGCTCGCCCCGCAGCCGCGCGCCCAGCGCCACGTTCTGCGCTACACTGGCCCAAGGGAACAACAGATCGTCCTGCGCCATATAGGCCACTCGCGCCTCCACCGGGGAACTATCCGACGCCGTGATCGTGCCGCTGAACTCCGCTCCTGTTTCCAGCCCCGCGATCAGCCGCAACACCGTCGACTTGCCCACACCGGACCCGCCCAAGAGGCAGGTCCATTGCGCCGCTTCCAATGTCAGGGCCAACGGCGCGAACAAAGACCCACCGTCGATGCTGGCGCTGCCGGCAACAGTTATCGCGGGTGCCGGGGTCACGGGGTAAGCCCCATCTGCCAGAAACCGACCTCGAGTTCCGTTGCGGTGCAGAAGGTCCGACACAGACGTTCCCATCGCGGCGAGGCCTCGAAATCTGCGCCAATACGCCTTGTTAGAGCCTGATCCATCAACTCACCCGCAGCCTTGCAAGCCGCTTGATACTCGGCCCCGGCATAGGTGTCGATCCAATCCCTGTAACGATCACTCGTCGCCTCTGCCGCCAGCCGTGTGCCGATCTCGCCATAGCCCATGACACAGGGCGCCAGCGCAGCCAGCAGATCGGCCAGATCACCGCTATACCCGGCCTCGAGCACAAAGCGGGTATAGGCGAGGTTTTCGGGCCGCTCGGGGGTGGCAAACAGCGCGTCCTTCGAGATCCCCGCCGCCTCGCACACCCCGATATGGAGCTGCATCTCCTCGGCCACCAAGGCGTTGACGGTACCAACGGCGGCCAGCATCTCGGCATGGGTCTGGCCCTTGACCACCGCCAGCGCCCAGGCGCGCGCGAAATGGATCAGGAACACGTAATCCTGCCGCAGATAATGCAGGAAAGCATCGTGCGGGAGGCTGCCATCCTTGATCCCTTCGACAAAGGCGTGGCGGGTATAATCCCGCCACGGCTGGCCAGCCGCCGCACGCATCAGGCCAAAGGCGTGGCCATAATCCGGCGCGCTCATTCAGCGGTCACGTCGATGGTGATGGCCGAGACCGGATTGACGCTGTCGATCAGGCCGGTGTCCTTCAGAAACGCCTCGAACCGGGCATAGCGGCCCGCGTCGAACCCGGCGGGACGCAGGGCAAAGCGCGGCAGCGTATCGACCCAGGCGCGCTTGTTCAGTTCGTCCTGCAATTCGGGCGAGGTGGCGGCGAAGATCTCCCAGCTGGCCTGCGGGTTGTTGACGATGAACTGCGTCGCCTTCTCGGTCGCCTCAAGGAAGCGCGCGATCTTGTCGGCATCCATCCGGTCGGGGTTGGCGACGTAGATCAGCTCGTCATAGGACGGCACGCCCTCTTCCTCGATATAAAAGCAGCGGCCCGGTTCGCCTTCGATATCCATCTGATTCAACTCGAAGTTCCGATAAGCACCGATCACCGCGTCGACCTGCCCACTCATCAGCGCGGGCGAGAGCGAGAAATTGACGTTGATCATCTCGACATCGCTCAGGGCAACACCGTATTTGCCCAGAACCGTGGTCAGGATCGCCTCTTCGACGCCCGCGACAGAGAAGCCGATTTTCTTGCCCTTGAGGTCAGTGGGCGATTTGATTGGGCCGTCTTCCAGCACCAGAAGGCAGTTGAGCGGCGTGGCGACCAGTGTGCCCACGCGCTTGAGCGGCAGCCCCTCGTGGATTTGCAGGTGCAGTTGCGGCTGATAGCTGACCGCCAGATCGGCCTGACCTGCGGCCACCAGACGCGGCGGCGCGGAGGGGTCGGCAGGGGCCACGATTTCCACGGTTAGACCCTGTTCCGCGAAATATCCCTTTTCCTGTGCCACGATGATCGGGCCGTGATCGGGGTTGATGAACCAATCGAGCAGCAGGGTCATCTTGTCCTGCGCCAGGGCTGGCGTGGCGGCCAGCAGCGCCAATGCGGTTACCAAATGTTTCATGTCGCGTTTCCTTTCATGTTGTGGCAGCCGCGACGAGGACGATCTCGCCGGGCCAATCCGGTTGCAACTGTTCCGCAGCGCGCCAGGCCCGGAGGCCGGTGGCGCAGCACAGAACCAGTCGTTTTTCTTGGTTAGTGTCTGTTATTTCGATCTCGGATGTCGTCATGCGGCGGGCAGACGGGTGCGCTGGATGGGGTGCTTCGGACTCGCTGCGCAACTCGATGACGAGGTCATCGGCGGTCAGGCTCGAGGGCGCCACAAAACGGAAGGCGGTCTCTGGTTCCGGTGCGTGATCAAATCGGAACGCGCTATTGCGCCAGGTTTGCGCGTCGATCTGCACCATCTGGCCAAGCGGCGAAGGTTCCAGCCCGAGAAGCGCCGAAAGCGTCATTTGCGCCTGTATAGAGCCTAGTATTGAGACAACCGGCCCCAGCACGCCGGCGGTTGCGCAGCTTGCCGAGCTGTCCGGTGCCTCGGGGAAGACCGCGCGCAGGCTGGGCGCGCCGCCGCAGAAACCACCGGCATAGCCGCTCAGCCCCAGAACCGAGGCGCTGATCAGCGGTTTGCCCAGCGCCAGACAGGTATCGCTGAGAAGATAGCTGGCAGCATAGCTGTCGGCGCAATCCAGCACCAGATCGACATCCCGACAGGCCCCGATCACGTTTTCCGGGGTGATTGACCGTTTTGTCCCGGTCAGGACAATCCCGGAATTGAGCGCGCGGCAGCGTTCGGCGGCGACCTCGGCCTTGGCCCGGCCGACATCATCCTCGGTGAACAGCGTCTGCCGGTGCAGGTTCGACAGCTCGATCAAGTCGCCGTCGAAGATGTCGATCTGCCCGACCCCTGCCCCGGCAAGCAGTGGCAGCTCCGAGGCCGCGAGGCCCCCGGCCCCGACCACCAGCACGCGGGCGGCGGCAAGCCGGGCCTGGCCCTCGGCCCCGACCTGCGGCAGCATCATCTGGCGGGCATAACGGCTCATCTGGTCGCCTCGATCCACTGGCGCGCGCGTGCCTCGGGGTCGGCATTCAAGGTGATGTCGGTGACGACCGAGACGATATCGGCACCGGCGGCAAGCACACCCGGCGCGCGCTCGACGCTCATGCCGCCGATACCGACCAGCGGGATGGCACCGACACGCGTCTTCCACTCGGTGACGCGCGGCAGGCCCTGTTGGTGCCATTTCATCTGTTTCAGGATGGTCGGATAGACCGGGCCAAGCGCCACATAGTCGGGATCCATGCTCAGCACCCGCTCCAACTCGTCATCGTCATGAGTGGAGACGCCCAGCCGCAGACCCGCCTTGCGGATCGCGGGCAAATCGGCCTGATCCAGATCCTCTTGCCCCAAGTGCAGCCAGTCGCAGCCCGCGTCGATGGCGGCCTGCCAATAGTCGTTGACCACCAGCACCGCGCCATGCGCGCGGCAAAGGTCGCGCGCGGTGGCAATCTCGGCGCGGATCACCGCGTCGGGCTGATCCTTGATCCTCAGTTGCACCAGCTTGACCCCCAACGGCAGCATCCGGCGCAGCCAGTCGGTATGGTCGAAGATCGGATAGAACCGGTCGAGCGTCATGACAGGAAGGCCTTTCCTATGACTGGGGTCGAGGCGCTGGCCATATCGCGCGCCTCGATCGGATCGGCGCGATGCGCCAGTTGCCCGGCCTGAATGGCCAGAGCCATGGCGCGCGCCATCTCTACCGGGTCGCCCGCACGGGCCACGGCGGTGTTGAGCAGAACCGCGTCATAGCCAAGCTCCATCGCGCGGGCGGCATGGCTGGGCAGGCCGATGCCCGCATCTACCACCAGCGGAGTGTCGGGAAACTCGGCCCGCATGGCGCGCAGCGCGTATTCGTTGTTCAGCCCCCGGCCCGAACCGATGGGCGCGCCCCAGGGCATCAGTACCTCGCACCCCGCCGCCAACAGCCGTTCGCCGACGATCAGGTCGTCGGTGGTGTACGGGAACACCTGAAACCCATCCTCGGTCAGGATGCGCGCGGCCTCGACCAGGCCGAAGACATCCGGTTGCAGGCTGTCGGTATGGCCGATCAATTCCAGCTTGATCCAGGGCGTGCCGAACACCTCGCGCGCCATATGGGCGGTGGTCACCGCCTCTTTCACCGTGTGGCAGCCAGCGGTGTTGGGCAGGATCAGCACACCCAGATCGCGGATCATCGACCAGAATGTCTGCCCCGCCCCGGATTCCCGCCGCAGCGACACGGTGGCCACCCCGGCCCCGCTGGCGCGGAACGCCTGTTCCAGGATCGCGGGGCTGGGATATTGCGCGGTGCCCAGCATCAGCGGGTTCGGCAATTCGGTTCCGTAAAAGGCGCGCATGTTTCAACCCCCTTGCATGGGCGCGAGCACCTCGACCCGGTCGCCATCGTTCAGCCGGTGCCCGTCGCGCAGGAGCGCGGGCACAAAGCTTTCATTCACCGCCGTGGCCACCCGGCCCGACAGACCGCATTCCACCAGCAGCGCGGCCAGGGTTTCGGCCTCGACCTCGCGCGGTTCGCCGTTAAGCACGATCTTCATCAACCAACTCCGTATGTGTGTTGTTTAGCGCCAGGTCGGCCACCCCCTGTGCAAGCGCGGGCGCCAGCAGGTAGCCGTGGCGATAAAGGCCATTGGCATAGATCGTCTGCCCCAGCCGCCGGATGCGCGGCAGGTTGTCGGGAAAGGCCGGGCGCAGATCGACGCCGATTTCCAGCACCTCGGTCTCGCCAAAGGCGGGGTTCAGGGCATAGGCGGCGCTAAGGAGTTCCAGCATCGAGCGCACGGTGATGCGACCGCTGTCCTCACTCTCAATCATCGTAGCACCCAGCATGTAGACATGGTCGCTGCGCGGCACGACATAGAGCGGCATGCGCGGGTGCAACAGGCGAATGGGCCGTGTTAGAGCCACATCTGGCGCACGAATGACCAGCATCTCGCCCTTGACGCCACGCAGGTCATGCAGGACCTCGCGCGCGTGCAGGCCACGACAGTCGATGGCATTCTTCAGCCCGGCGGGGGCGGGTTTGCGGTGAAACTGGACCCCCTTGTCAGTGAGGCCGCGATAGAGGTCCGAGAGCGCGCGACGCGGGTCCAGATGCGCCTCGTTCGGGAAATGGAGGCCCTTGGAGAAGGCGGTCAGATCAGGCTCTAATTGAATGATTTCTGCTTGGATAACTTCGGTAAACCCTTCCGTCCGGCGGGCAAAGCGGCGCAGGTCCGGCAGGTCGCGCGGATTGGCCACCACCAGGGTGCCGCGCCGGGTGACCGTGGTGTGCTGCGCCCACCATGCGATGGCCTGCTGGCCCAGCCGCAAGATAGGCTCCTCGGCGTTTTCGTACTCGCACCAGGGCGCCAGCATACCGCCCGCCCACCAGCTGCACCCATGTGGGCCGGGTGGACCGGAGGGGTCGAACACCTGCACCTGTGCGCCGCGCGCGGCCAGTTCGGTCGCCACCGCCAACCCAGCAACGCCTGCACCTATGACCGACCAGAGCGTCATGCGGGCCATACTCGATGGAAATGATGCACCGGGCCGTGGCCTTGGCCCACGTGCAGATCGTCGGCGGCAATAATCGCGCCTTGCAGATAGGTATGCGCCTCTTGCACCGCGCTTTTCAGGGTCAGCCCCTTGGCAAGACCGGCGGCAATCGCCGAACTCAGCGTACAGCCGGTGCCATGCGTGTTCTTGGTTGCCCGGCGTGGCGCGGTGAACTCGGCCAACACGCCTTCAGGCCCCACCAGAAGATCATGACAGATCGCCCCGCTGGCATGCCCACCCTTCATCAAGACCGTATCCGCGCCCAATGCGACCAGGGCGCGACCTTGAGCGGTTACCTCGTTCAAGGACCCGGCGTCATTGGTCTCCAGCAAGCACGCCGCTTCAGGCAGATTTGGGGTCAACACCGATGCGCGCGGCACAAGCAGACGCCGGAGCGCCCCGATTGCCTCTGCCGCCAGCAACGCGTCACCCGATTTCGCAACCATGACCGGATCCAGCACGATTGGCCCGTCAAACCCGGCGATGGCATCGGCCACGACCCCGATGATCTCGGGTGTCGCCAGCATGCCGATCTTGATCGCCTTCACGTCAAGATCGCCCAGAACCGCGTCGATCTGCGCCCGGATCACTTGCGTTGGGATACCATGCACCGCCGTCACCGCGCAGGTGTTCTGCGCTGTCACCGCCGTGATCACCGAGGCGCCATAAACGCCCAGCGCCGACATCGCCTTCAGATCGGCCTGGATCCCCGCGCCGCCGCCGCTATCGGATCCCGCTATTGTCAGCGCAATCGCTGCCATTTCCGCTACTCCGGTTCAGGGGCAACGGGGGCATGGAAAACGTCCGATAGCGATAGACCGTTCCCTACGCCGGTATTGCCCGGATCAGGTTCGATGGGTTGACGCAGCCGCGCCTCTCAGCCCCAAACGGGGCACCCCAACGGTTATGCGCACCTTCTCAGGTGACGTCGCGGTAATCAAGAGGAAATTGACAAACGGAAAAGGGCGGGCACCACATGGCACCCGCCCCTGTCTTCATTCCGCCCAAAATACTCCGGGGGAGTCGCCGTCAGGCGGCGGGGGCAGCGCCCCCTAGCCTTTCATCCCGTCCCAGAACGACTTGACCGAAGAGAAAAAGCTCTTGGTCTCGGGATTATTGTCTTCGCTCAGCTCGTCGAATTCGCGCAACAGTTCTTTTTGCTTGCTGGTCAGGTTGACCGGGGTTTCCACCGCCAGTTCGATGAACATGTCACCTATACCGCCGCCACGCAGGGCGGGCATGCCTTTGCTGCGCAGGCGCATCTGCCGGCCTGACTGGCTGCCCGCAGGCACCTGCACCCGGCCCCGGCCGCCGTCGATGGTCGGCACCTCGATGGCACCGCCAAGCGCCGCCTTGGCCATGCTGACCGGCACCCGGCAATAGAGGTTCACGCCGTCGCGTTCGAACAGGTCGTGCTTAGCCACCTCGACAAAGATATAGAGATCGCCCGGCGGGCCGCCGCGCATCCCGGCCTCGCCTTCGCCGGCAAGGCGAATGCGGGTGCCGGTTTCGACCCCGGCGGGGATATTGACGCTCAGCGCGCGATCCTTTTCCACACGGCCCTGCCCCCGGCAGGATTTGCACGGGTTCTTGATGATCTGACCCAGACCCGAACAGGTGGGACAGGTCCGCTCGACGGTAAAGAAGCCCTGTTGCGCGCGCACCTTGCCCATGCCCGAACAGGTCGGGCAGGTGGTGGGTTCAACCCCGCCTTCGGCGCCGGTTCCCTCGCAGGCCGAACAGGCAACCGCGGTGGGCACGTTGATGGTCTTTTGCAGACCCGAGAACGCCTCTTCCAGCGTGACCCGCAGGTTATAGCGCAGGTCCGAACCACGCGCGGCGCGGCGACCGCCGCCTCCCCGCTGGCCACCCATGAAATCGCCGAACAGGTCCTCGAACACATCCGAGAACGCGCTGGAGAAATCGCCCGATCCAAAACCGCCGCCGGGACGCTGGCCGCCGCCCATCCCACCTTCGAACGCGGCATGACCGAACCGGTCATAGGCCGCCTTCTTCTCGGCGTCTTTCAGGACCTCATAGGCCTCGTTCACGTCCTTGAACAGCGCCTCGGCATCCGGGTTGTCCTTGTTGCGGTCGGGGTGCAGTTCCTTGGCCTTGCCGCGATAGGCCTTCTTGATCTCGTCAGCCGAAGCGCCCTTGGACACGCCGAGCACATCATAATAGTCGCGTTTTGACATCCGAATTCCCTTCTGCCTCAACGAATGCGGGCCGGCCCGGTTACCGGACCGGCCCGTTCTGGCCCGGATGACCCGTTACTTGCGCTTGTCTTCGCCGAGATCTTCGAACTCGGCGTCGACGATGTCGTCGTCCGACGGACCGGCATCCGCCCCTGCGGGCTCGCCATCGCCGCCTTCGCTCTGCGCCTTATAGATCGCCTCGCCCAGCTTCATGGCCGCTTCGGTCACGTTTTGCAGGCCCGACTTGATCTTCTCGGCGCTCACGCCGTCCTTGTCCAGATCGTCCTTCAGCGCGGCAATGGCCAGTTCGATCGCCTCGACAGTGGTCGGGTCGACCTTGTCGCCATGCTCTTCGATCGACTTCTCGGTCGAATGGATCAGGCTTTCGGCCTGGTTGCGCGCCTCGACCAGCTCTTTGCGGGCCTTGTCGGCTTCGGCGTTCTCTTCGGCATCCTTGACCATCTTTTCGATGTCCTCGTCCGAAAGACCGCCCGAGGCCTGGATGGTGATCTTGTGCTCTTTGCCGGTACCCTTGTCCTTGGCCGAAACCGACACGATGCCGTTGGCGTCGATGTCGAATGTCACCTCGATCTGGGGCATGCCGCGCGGTGCCGGCGGGATGTCCTCGAGATTGAACTGGCCGAGGATCTTGTTGTCAGCAGCCATTTCACGCTCGCCCTGGAACACGCGGATGGTCACCGCGTTCTGATTGTCCTCGGCGGTCGAGAAGACCTGAGACTTCTTGGTCGGGATCGTGGTGTTGCGGTCGATCAGACGGGTAAACACGCCGCCCAGGGTCTCGATACCCAGCGACAGCGGGGTCACGTCGAGCAGGACCACATCCTTGACGTCGCCTTGCAGAACACCGGCCTGAATGGCGGCACCCATTGCGACAACCTCGTCGGGGTTCACACCCTTGTGGGGTTCCTTGCCGAAGAACTTGGTCACTTCCTCGATGACCTTGGGCATGCGGGTCATACCGCCGACCAGAACCACCTCGTCAACGTCAGAGGCCGAAATGCCGGCATCCTTGAGCGCGGCCTTGCAGGGGTCCATCGACTTCTTGATCAGGTCGCCCACCAGGCTTTCCAGCTTGGCGCGGGTCAGTTTCATGACCAGGTGCAGAGGCTGACCATTGGCGCCCATCGAGATGAACGGCTGGTTGATCTCGGTCTGGGTGGTCGAGCTCAGCTCGATCTTGGCCTTTTCCGCAGCTTCTTTCAGACGCTGAAGCGCCATCTTGTCGCCGGACAGGTCGACACCGTGCTCTTTCTTGAACTCGTCCGCCAGATAGTTGACGATCCGCATGTCGAAATCTTCGCCACCCAGGAAGGTGTCGCCATTGGTCGACTTGACCTCGAACAGGCCGTCGTCGATTTCCAGGATGGTCACGTCGAAGGTACCGCCACCAAGGTCATAAACGGCGATGGTCTGGCTGTTCTTCTTGTCCAGGCCATAGGCCAACGCGGCCGCGGTCGGCTCGTTGATGATGCGCAGCACTTCCAGACCGGCGATCTTGCCGGCATCCTTGGTGGCTTGACGCTGGGCGTCATTGAAATAGGCGGGCACCGTGATCACTGCCTGGGTCACTTCCTCGCCCAGATAGGATTCTGCGGTTTCCTTCATCTTGCCGAGGATGAAGGCCGAAATCTGCGACGGCGAATACTTGTCGCCCTTGGCTTCGACCCATGCGTCGCCATTGCCACCGTTGACGATGGAAAACGGCACCATTTTCTTGTCCTTGGTGACTTCGGCATCGTCGACCCGGCGGCCGATCAGGCGCTTGACACCAAAGATGGTGTTGGAGGGGTTGGTGACCGCCTGGCGTTTCGCCGGCTGACCGACCAGTCGCTCATCATCGGTGAAGGCGACGATCGAGGGCGTGGTCCGCGCCCCTTCAGAGTTTTCGATGACTTTCGGCTGGGCGCCGTCCATGATGGCAACACACGAGTTGGTGGTGCCCAGGTCGATACCGATAACTTTACCCATTTGTTCGATCCCTTTCTCTTCAAGGCGATGGCTCGAGACGTGAACCCGTTTTGGCATTCAGGCCCCGATCTGTTTGCGCAATGGCCTACACCACGGCGCGTCCCGGCGTATATAGGGGGCGGAAACAGGTGCTGCAAGCATGCAGAATTGCTGGTTTTCGCGAATCTGCATGCTTTTTGACAAGGCTTCGTCAAGGAAAGGGTCTGGCAGGGAATGACCATGTTGAACCTGCGCGGTGTCGAAATTCGCAAGGGTGCGCTGGACGGGCCCGGGCAGGCGCGGCTGATCGAGGCGCTGCGCCCGGTTCTGAAGGCCGCGCCGCTGTTCACGCCCACCATGCCGAACGGCAAACCGCTTTCGGTACGCATGACCTCGGCCGGGCCGTTGGGCTGGGTGACGGACAAGGGTGGCTATCGCTATCAACCGACCCATCCCAAGGGCATGGCCTGGCCCGCGATCCCGGAAGCGGTGTTGGATCTGTGGCACGTTGTCACCGGGACGCAGCGTGCGCCCGATTGCTGCCTGATCAACTACTATGGCGAGGGCGCCCGGATGGGCCTTCACCAGGATCGCGACGAGGCCGATCTGACCTGGCCCGTCGTGTCGCTGTCTCTGGGTGACGATGCACTGTTTCGCATCGGGAACACCAGTCGCGGCGGCAAGACCGATTCTGTCTGGCTCAATTCCGGCGATGTGGTGGTGATGGGTGGACCGGCGCGGCTGATCTATCACGGCATCGACCGTATCCGGTTCGGCTCGTCCCGGCTGTTGCCCAAGGGTGGCCGGCTGAACCTGACGCTGCGGGTGGCGACCTAGTCCGCCAACAGCGTGCAGCAGCCAGCATAGAGCGTTCCATTCAGCATCAGCCCCACATCCAGCCCAAAGGCCCGGTCGGACATGCCGTCATGGCACTGCATCTGTCGCAGGATGGCAACATTGTGGCCCAGTGGCAAAGCGAACCGGTCGATCACACCCGCTCCGGGTTGAAGCAGGCCGGCAGGCAGGTGCTGTTCGGCCTCGCCCATGATCCGGAATTGCGCCGCCACCCCCTGTTCAACGGTCAGCGACCAGAAAGGCTCTGTCCCGTAACAGGCAAAACGCGGCGTCATCCAGACCTCGGCCGCATCGGGCTGCTGCTGCATGTATCGCATGGAAACCCAGCCGCTCATCTCGTTCACGTTCACCCGGCCCCAATCGGCGCCAACGGTCAGTTCGACAACCTCGACCCCGACCGCATCAGGCGCCAGCGCGCCGATCACTTCGGACCCGGCCGAAGGTTCCTCGCGCACGTTCAGCACATCGTCGGCGGCAACCCCGGTCACATCGAACAGCGCAGGTACAGGGTCGGCGGCAAGCGGCGCGGCGAGCACCAGCAGGAGAGCGACAAGCCACCTCATCGCCGCGCGTACCAACTGGCCGAGACATGGCGGCGCGTATAGAATTCGCCCATCAGCCCGATCATGATCAGGATGATCCCCAGCCACAGTGAGTAATGCCAGTCGCTGTTATGCGGGAAATAGTTGCGGAACACGAAGCCGCGGCATTGGTCGATGGCGTGAAACAGCGGGTTCCAGTCGAACATCGCCAGCATGTAGCCCGGCAAGGTATTGGCGACGAACATCTTGCCCGAGGCGATCATGTTCGCACGCTGATAGAGCGTGGTCATCACCCCCACCAACATCGGCGCCCATGGCTTGATCGAGAGAAAAACAAGACCAACCGCAAAGCCGGTGAACCACGACAGCATCAGCATGCCGAACGCGCCGGCAGGGTCAGCGATTTCCACCGGCTTGAATGCAACGTGGTAACCGAACAGGATCAAAAGCAAGGTCAGCACCTGCGTGTAAAGTGACCCAATCGCCGCCGAAAGGATGGCGATAATCGTGTTCATCGGTGCATGCTTCATCATCGCGCTATTGGGGCCCTCGGCCCCGGCAACCGCGCCGACCGTTTTGATATGCACCATGAACAGGAAGATCCCCGACAGGATATACAGAAGGAAATCACCCCGGATCGCCGAACCGCGCAGTCCCAGCATCGAGAACATGAGGTAGAATACCATCACGAAGACCAGGACTTGCATCATGTTCTTTCCCAGCGCCGCATAGGCGTTGGAATGGCCCTGCCGGACACTGCGCACCACGTTGTGAAAAATCAGTTCCGCCATGGTGATGGCGCCACTGATCATGGATTTGTGCTGTCGGTACCGAAACACGTTGCTGCTTTCTCTCGATCTACCCAAGCCTTGCACGGAATTCTTGCCGTTCCGTTGCCATCACAGCATAAGGGCACCTGCATCTTGGATCAACAAATCCCACGATCGGAGCATTTTTGTGACCTACGAGGAACTAATTCCTGTCATCCGGCGCCTCGCGCTCGAAGCGGGCGACAAGATCATGTCGATCTATGACGCCGACGATTTCGCGGTAAAGGTGAAATCCGATTCCAGCCCGGTGACCGAGGCGGACGAGGCCGCCGACGCGCTGATCTCGGCCGGGCTGCGCACGGCATTCCCTGATATCCTGCTGGTGACCGAGGAACAGGCGGCATCCCACAGCCAGACCGGCGACACGTTCCTGATCGTCGATCCGCTGGACGGCACCAAGGAGTTCATCAACCGGCGTGGCGATTTCACTGTCAATATAGCGCTGGTGGAAAACGGCACGCCGACCCGCGGCGTGGTCTATGCCCCGGCCAGAAACCGGATGTTCTACACACTCGCCGATGGCAGCGCTGTCGAAGAGACCGGCGCGCTGGACAAGGAGACCCCCGGCGAGTTGACCCCGATCCGGGTAGCGCAGGCAGACAATGCCGCGTTGATGGTGGTGGCGTCGAAATCGCATCGCGACCAGGCGACCGAGGATTACATCGGCAAATACGCCGTCAAGGACAGCAAGAGCGCCGGTTCCTCGCTGAAATTCTGTCTGGTGGCCACGGGCGAGGCCGATCTTTACCCGCGTGTTGGCCGCACCATGGAATGGGACACCGCCGCCGGTCACGCCGTTCTGGCCGGAGCCGGGGGCAAGGTGGTACGTTTCGACAATCACCAGCCGCTGACCTATGGCAAGGAAGGCTATGCCAACCCGTTCTTTATCGCCTACGCGCCCAGCGTCACCCTCAAGGAAGCCTGAATGTCCGTCCTCATCGCCATTCCCGCCCGCTATGCCTCGACCCGCTATCCCGGCAAGCCTCTGGTCAGCCTGACCGGCGCCAGTGGCAAGGAAATGACGCTGATCGAACGCTCGTGGCGGGCGGCGATGGCGGTACGTGGCGCCGACCGGGTGGTGGTCGCCACCGATGACGACCGCATCCGCGAGGTGGCCGAAGGGTTCGGGGCCGAGGTCGTCATGACCTCGTCCAACTGCGTCAACGGCACCGAGCGCTGCGCCGAGGCGCATGCTGCGCTGGGCGGTGGGCACGACATCGTGGTCAACCTGCAAGGCGATGCGCCGCTGACGCCGCACTGGTTTGTCGAAGACCTGATTTCGGGGCTGCGCGCCGCGCCCGAGGCCGACATCGCCACGCCGGTGCTGCGCTGCGACGGGATGGCGCTGAACAGCTTTCTGAACGACCGCAAACATGGCCGCGTCGGCGGGACCACGGCGGTGTTCGCCACCGACCGGAGCGCGCTCTATTTCTCCAAAGAGGTGATCCCCTTCACCTCGCAAATCTATGCCGATGACGCACCGACCCCGGTGTTCCACCATGTCGGCGTCTATGCCTATCGACCCGGCGCGCTGGCGGATTATCCGACCTGGCCGATAGGGCCGCTGGAAACGCTGGAGGGGCTGGAGCAACTGCGCTTCATGGAAAACGGGCGCAAGGTTCTGTGTGTCGAGGTCGAGGCGCGCGGGCGCCAGTTCTGGGAGCTGAACAACCCCGAGGACGTGGCCCGGATCGAAGAGATGATGGCCGCGATGGGGCTGGACTGACACGAGGGACCGGATGACCAGCAGCCCCGCACCGCCGCTATCGCCGATCGGATGGGCCGATGCCTATCGGTTGCGATGGAAACGGCGGCGGTTGCTCTGGCGCGCTTTCCGCAGCCGCCACGCGCTGACCGCGTTATCCGACCGCACCGCGGCTATCCGACCGGGTCAGGTTCTGGCCGTTACCACGCTCAGGAACGAAGCGCTGCGCCTGCCCTGGTTCCTGGACTATTACCGCAACCTCGGTGTCGATCATTTTCTGATGGTCGACAACGGCAGCGACGATGGTAGCGACGAGCTGCTGATGGCGCGGCCCGATGTCTCGCTCTGGCGGACCGGGTCCAGTTACCGCGACTCCCGCTTCGGGCTCGACTGGATGACATGGCTTCAGATGCGCCACGCGCACGGGCATTGGTGCCTGATGGTCGATGTGGACGAGCTGCTGGTCTATGCACATCACGACCGCCGCGACCTGCATGCATTGACTGGCTGGCTGAATGGGCAAGGGCGGGACAGCTTTGGCGCCCATATGCTGGACCTTTACCCCAAGGGGCCGGTCGCGGCGCAGAGCCATGCGCCAGGCGACGATCCGCTGGATATCCTGCACTGGTTCGATGCCGGCCCCTATCGCGCCCAACGCCAACAGCCACTGGGGAACCTGTGGGTTCAGGGCGGCGCGCGCGAGCGGATGTTCTTTGCCGATGAGCCGCGCCGATCACCGACATTGAACAAGATACCGCTGATCCGCTGGGACCGACGCTATGCCTATGTGAACTCGTGTCATTCCGCCCTGCCCCGCCGACTGAACGCGGCCTATGGCGGGCCAGGGGACAGCGCGCCCTCGGGCGTGCTGCTTCACACCAAATTTCTGCCCGACATTGTTTCCAGATCGGCCGAAGAAAAGACCCGACAGCAGCATTTTCACACGCCTGCCGATTTCGACCATTACTATGACGAGTTGACCGCCTCACCCGATTTCTGGACATCATCCTCGACCCGGTTCGCGGGCTGGACGCAATTGAGCGCGCTCGGGCTCCTTTCGCCCGGAGGTTGGGATTAGAGTCAGAATACAACCGAGACCCGGGGAAAGTCACGGTTACGGCATCAGGATTGACGTAACGCTTTCTAAACCCGTTGCTTCCATAGATGTTTCAGTGACATAAACGGTCAATACCTATTGGGTTTGTTGGTTATAAGTACCGGGCATGCTCGCGTCATAAGAAGAGTGGATAGCAGCGTGAGCCTTTGGGAGTCCTATCGGATGAGAGTGCGGCGCAAGCGCCGTCTTTTGCGTTGCATCCGTAAGTCCCGTGAATTGCGCGCCGTTCAGAACAATACCGCCGCAATTCGACCCGGCGACGTGCTGCTTGTCAGCACCGTGCGGAACGAAAAGATCCGCCTGCCCTATTTCTTGCGTTACTATCGGGAACTTGGGATCGACCATTTCCTGTTCGTGGACAATGACAGCACGGACGGCACGCTCGATTATCTCAACGGACATCCCGATGTGTCGGTCTGGCACACCACGCAGAGCTACAAGTCCGCCACATTCGGCGTTGACTGGATGAACTGGCTCAAGCGGAGCTATGCCCACGATCATTGGGTTCTGGTTGTCGATCCCGACGAATTCTTTATCTATCCTTTTTGCGATACCCGCCCGATACAGGCGTTGACGGACTGGCTCGACAATTCCTCGATCCGGTCATTCAGCGCGATGCTGATCGATGTCTATCCAAAGGGTCGGATCGACAGTGTCCCCTATGCCGAGGGGCAGAACCCGCTGGAGATTGCCAACTGGTTCGACAGCGGAAATTACTCGATCAAGAAGAACCCCGAATACGGAAACCTGTGGATCCAGGGCGGGCCGCGCAGTCGGGTGTTCTTTTCCGACAACCCCAAGAAGGCCCCTGCCCTTAACAAGACCCCGCTGGTGAAGTGGAACCGGCGCTATGCCTATGTCAGTTCGACCCACACGCTATTGCCGCGCGGCCTGAACCAGGTTTACGAGGAATGGGGTGGTGAAAAGGCGAGCGGCGCGCTGTTGCACACCAAATTCCTCGACACGCTCACCGCCAAGGCGGTCGAAGAGCTGACACGCCGCCAGCATTATTCCAACTCGGTGGAATACAAGGCCTATGCCGAAAAGGTCGAGAGCCAGCCCGACCTGTGGTGCAAATGGTCTGAGAAATACATCAACTGGCGCCAGTTGGAGATTCTCGGCCTCATGTCCAAGGGGAACTGGGCATGAGCACGGTCGGCATCGTCATGCTGGTGCATACCGCGCTTGATCGGGCGCAGCAGGTGGCCCAGCACTGGACTGCTTCGGGCTGCCCGGTGGTGATCCATGTGGACCGCAACGTATCGCGCAAGACGTTCAAGGCGTTTCATGATGCCTGCATCAAGGACCCGCTGATCCGCTTCAGCACCAGGCATAGATGTGAATGGGGCACCTGGGGGATCGTCGCCGCGTCACAGGCGGCCTCTGAACAGCTTCTGGCCGAGTTTGCCGATGTCCGGCATGTCTATCTGGCCTCCGGCTCGTGCCTGCCGCTGCGCCCGGTGCAAGAACTGATCGACTATCTTGCGGCCAGACCGCGCACCGATTTCATCGAAAGCGCGACCACCGCAGATGTGCCATGGACCGTGGGCGGTCTCGACCATGAGCGATTCACGCTACGCTTTCCCTTTTCGTGGAAAAAGCACCGCTATCTGTTCGACAGATACGTCAACCTGCAACGGCGGCTGGGGTTCAAGCGCCGGATACCCGCTGGGCTGGTCCCACACATGGGCAGCCAATGGTGGTGCCTGACGCGGCATACGCTTTCGGCGATCCTTCAGGACCCCGAGCGCGACACCTATGACCGCTATTTCCGCAAGGTCTGGATACCTGACGAAAGCTATTTCCAGACCCTCGCCCGCCAGTTCTCGGCCAATATCGAAAGCCGCTCGCTGACGTTGAGCAAGTTCGATTTCCAGGGCAAACCGCATATCTTCTATGACGACCACCTGCAATTGCTGCGCCGGTCCGATTGTTTTGTTGCCCGCAAGATCTGGCCGCGCGCCGAGCGGCTGTACCAGGCCTTCCTGACCGATCAGGCCGGAGCGATGAAACGGACCGAGCCGAACCCGGGCAAGATCGACCGCATCTTTGCCAAGGCGGTCGAACGCCGGACCCGCGGGCGCGACGGTTTGTATATGCAAAGCCGCTTTCCCCGCCACGGTAACGAGAACGGCCTGACCTCGAACCCGTATTCGGTGTTCCAGGGCTTCACCGAGCTTTTCGAGGACTTCGAACCCTGGTTGGCCAAGGCCACCGGCACCCGCGTGCATGGGCATCTCTTTGGTCCCGACCGGGCCGAATTCGCCGGGGGCGAACGGTTGATCAACGGTGCGCTCAGCGACAGCGCCATGTTGCGCGACTATAATCCCACCAGTTTCCTGACCTCGCTGATCTGGAATACGCGCGGGGAACGCCAGTGTTTCCAGTTCGGCCCTGCCGACAATCAGGAGATCAACTGGCTTCTGGCACGTGATCCCAACGCCCAGATCTCGGTCATTACCGGCGCCTGGGCGGTGCCGCTGTTCAAGTCGAACCGAAATTTTGCCGACCTGCGCAAGGAAGCCGCGCGCCTGCAACGGATCGAAAGCAAGCATCTTGAGATCCTGCGCTCGGTCTGGACCAAGGCACGGGTGCGGATCTGGACCATGGCTGAGTTTGTCGAGGCACCGATGGAACCGATCCAGACCATCGTCGACGAAATCGGGCAATCCAGCCCGCGCCGCCTGACCGAGGCGCCGACCATGGTTGATCTGACCGGATTTGGACAGTTCCTCCAGAACCTCAAGAATCAGGGCATGCATCCCTATCTCATGGGTGACTTTCCGGTCGAACCGGCCCTAGTCAATAACCCCAAACCGACACGCAAACCCTATCTGGTGCGATAAGGACGTATGAGCAGCCCTTTCGATTACTTCGTTGTCTTCGCCGAGATGCGGACCGGCTCCAACTTTCTCGAGGCGAACCTGAACGCGCTGGACGGGGTTGCCTGTGTCGGCGAAGCGTTCAACCCGCATTTCATCGGCTATCCCAACAAGACCGAGATACTGGAAATCAGCCAGCAGATGCGCGACGCCGATCCGCAATGCCTGATCGATGCGGTGCGGGACGCGCGCGGGGTTCTGGCCGGGTTCCGGTTCTTTCACGATCACGATCCGCGCGTTCTGGACCTTGTCCTGTCCGATCCGCGCTGCGCCAAGATCATCCTGACGCGCAATCCGCTGGACAGCTATGTCTCGTGGAAAATCGCGAAGGAAACCGGTCAGTGGAAGCTGACCAACATCAAGCGTCGGAAAGAGGCACAGGCCCGCTTCGATGCCGAGGAATTCGCACGCCACGTCGAGGCGTTACAGGATTTCCAGGTCTTTCTGCTCAACAGCCTTCAGCGCAGTGGCCAGACCCCGTTCTATGTCGCCTATGAGGATCTTCAGGACCTGGCGGTGATGAACGGGCTGGCGCAATGGCTGGGCGTGCCCGCGCGGCTGGACCAACTGGATGACAGCCTCAAGCGCCAGAACCCCAGCCCCGTCACCTCTAAGGTGGTGAATGCGGGCGAGATGGTCGAGGCCCTGAGTGGGCTGGACCGTTTCAACCTGACACGGACTCCCAATTTCGAACCGCGCCGCGGCCCCGCGGTACCGACCTATGTTACCGGCGCGGTGACACCTTTGATCTATCTGCCGGTGCGTGGCGGCCCCGAGGACGAGGTTCGCCGCTGGATGGCAGATCTGGACGGTGTTGTCGATGCGGCGCTGGGCACCGGCCTGAACCAGAAACAGGTACGCGGCTGGCTCAAGGGTAACGAGGGACACCGCTCGTTCACGGTGCTGCGTCACCCTTTGGCACGTGCGCATTCGGCCTTTTGCCACCGCATCCTTAACAAGGGGCCGGGCTGTTTCACCAAGATCCGCAACACCCTGCGCCGACAGTTCAACCTGCCGATACCCGAGGACAGCCCCGGCCCGGATTACGGGCGCGCCGATCACCGCGCCGCGTTCGAGGCGTTTCTGGAATTTGTCCGCATGAACCTCGCGGGACAGACAGCGATCCGCATCGACGGATCCTGGTGCAGTCAGGCTCAGGCGCTAAACAGCTTCTCCGACTTCGTCAGTCCAGACCTGATCCTGCGCGAAGATGAGATCGCGAGCGATTTGCCTGCGCTGGCCCGCCGCTTCGGCCATGCCGAACCACCCGAGCCGCCTCGTGCCGCCCCCGATACGCCGATCCCGCTGGGCGATATCTATGATGACGCGCTCGAGGCGCTGGCCGCCGATATCTATCAGCGCGACTATATCCTGTTCGGGTTCGGGAAATGGGCCGGCAACCAGGCGTGACGCAGATTGGCTAGACCCCGAGATCTGGCATGAGATCAGCGCAGTCTTGCGCCACCCATTCCCGAAACGCCCGCAGATGGGGTTCGTCCCAACGGTCACGCATACCGATCAGGACATACCCCCCTTGTGGTGTGACACAGGTCATCTCGGGAAAGGGAAGCACAAGCGCTCCATTCCGCAGTTCTCCCTGACACAAAGCCAGGTCCGCCATCACAACGCCTGACCCCATCGCCGCCGCCCTTGCGGCCATATCCAGATTCGGAAATGTCGGTCCGCTTGCCGCATCAATCCCGCGTATCCCAAAGCTGGCCAGCCAATGCGCCCAGTCCCGGCGCTGCGGAGATTCATGCAACAAGACCATCCGCGCAAGATCTGAAGGTGTCCTGAGGGACTGTTGACGTAGCAAAGCCGGGGAACAGGCCGGGGACAGCACCATTGGGAACAGCGGCATGCTGGTGATACCCGCTGGCCGTCCGTGGACATGTTCGACCGACACACCGAGATCATATTCGGTACCGTCAAATCCCTTGGCGCCGTAAAACTCTGTGGTCATCCGGACACGGATACCGGGATGCGCTGCCTGGAAGTTCTCCAATCGAGGAAACAGCCAGCGAATTGACAACGCCGGCGGACAGATGATCCGTATGTCCTGAGTCATAGCAGAGATCTGTTCGGCTTCGCGCCCGATCCGGGCAAACGCCTCGGTCAACACAGGCAGCAACTGCCGCCCCGCCGCGGTCAGATCGACCCCGCGGTGGTTTCGGTGGAACAGGGCAACGCCCAGATGCTCCTCCAACAACTTGATGTGACGGCTCACAGCACCTCGGGTCACGCAAAGCTCCTCGGCGGCCGCAATGTACCCATTGTGACGCGCGGCAGCTTCAAATGCGCGCAGAGCATTCAACGGCGGCAATCGCATGTGCAAACCCTTTGGATTAGAATTCCTAATCCAAGTTACGAGAAAGCTTGCGTTGAAGGCAAGAGATCGAGGGTCCAGCTTTGGTTATGACCAGATAACCAAGGGGAAAATATAATGAATTCTTGCGGCGTTTACGAAAGCCCTGTGAATGCCACCAAGCCGGGATTGCGCGCCTGGTTCTTTCGTTGGATCAGCATTATTGATCGAAAGAGAAAGCGGGAGCGTGCGGTGCTCGAAGCGGATCTGATCCGCCTCGCGGAAACCGCGCCGCATCTGCTGGCGGATATCGGATTTGCGGTGGACCCGCAGCGCAGCAACCCTGCCATGACGGTGTGGGTCTCGCCTGACAGGGATCTGGTCTTTGAACAACCGGGTCCGGCTGCGATCACGCGCGAAGGGTGATCACCGTTCCGTCGCGCACCATGGCATAAATCTCTTCAATCTCTTCATTCCTGACGGCGATGCAGCCTGCGGTCCAATCCGGTTGTTTCTTCGCCTTCTTGCGGTCGCGCAACAGGTTGGGTTGTCCATGAATGAAGATCTCGCCGCCCGGCTTCTTGCCCATCGCCTGGGCATAGGCCACGTCGCGGGCATTGGGATAGGATATGCCCAGCGACAGGTGGAACGCACTGTTGGGATTGCGGCGGTCGATCAGATAGGTGCCTTCGGGCGTCTTGCCATCGCCTTCGAACTGTTTATGCCCGGCCGGGGCAAAGCCCAGATCGACCTTGTATTCCTTCAGCACCTTTTCGTTGTTCAACAGGTACATCTTGCGTGCACCCTTGTTGATCACGACCGAGGTGACCGCAGGTCCGTAATAGCGGCGGAACTTGCTGTCCTGACTGCCGCAGGCCGACAGGCCAAGCACGGCGACCGCACCAAGACCAAAATGCCGACGATCCATATTCACTGCCTCGTTTTTTTTCTCAATGGTCCCCGGAATACCCCGGAATCGGGGGCGGGCAAAATCACTTTTTGGTTTCATCCAACGCGCCAAGACGCTGTTCGATCTGCTCCAGACGGGCCAGAACCTCGTCCCGATAGGCATCGGTGCGGACACCGTCCTCGGCATGATGGGCGTCCTGCATCGAGTTCACGATGAGACCGACCAGGAGGTTCACCACCGCAAATGTGGTGATCATGATGAAGGGGACAAAGAACAACCAGGCATAGGGATAGACCTGCATCACCGGTCGAACGATGCCCATCGACCAGCTTTCCAGCGTCATGATCTGGAACAGCGTATAGGCAGACAAGCCCAGGTCGCCGAACCAGTCGGGAAAGCTGTTGGCAAAGAGCTTGGTCGCGATCACCGAACCGATATAGAAGATGATGGTCATCAACAGGAAAACGCTGGCCATGCCGGGCAGCGCGGTGATGAAGCCCTCGACCACGCGACGCAGGCGCGGTGCAACCGAGATCACCCGAAGAACCCGCAGAATACGCAGGGCCCGCAGCACCGACAGGCCGCCGGCGGCGGGGATCAGGGCGATACCCACGATCACGAAATCGAAGATGTTCCAGCCGTTCAAAAAGAAACGCTGCCGCTGCGCCACCAGTTTCAGAACGATCTCGACGATAAAGATGCCCAGACAGATGCGGTCGGCGGTCAGGATCAGCCCGCCCCACCGCTCCATCAGATAGGGCGACGTCTCCATCCCCAGAACAACGGCGTTCAGCATGATCACGGCGGTGATGAACCGGCCAAATCCGGGCCGGTCGATGAATGCCTGCAATCTCTGCATCGCGCGCTCCTTGTTGCTCAGCCGCCGATATGGACCCGCGAGAAGGACGCCGCAAGCTCCACATGCGCCGACCAGCGGAACTGATCGACCACCTGCACCCAATTCAGGCGATAGCCGGCCTGAACCAGCGTTTTCGCATCACGGGCAAAGGTCACCGGATTGCAGCTGACATAGGCGATGACGGGTGGCTTGGCACGGGCCAGTTCCGCGACCTGCGCCTCGGCCCCGGCACGGGGCGGGTCCAGCACCACCGCGTCGAATGCGGCAAGCTCGTCTGGCAACAGCGGGCGTCGGAACAAGTCGCGCGCCTCAGTGGTCACACGCTTCAAGCCCGCCGCCCGGCGCCAACCCTGATCCAGCGCCGCGGTCATCGCGACCTCGCCCTCGACCGCATGTACCTCGGCGGTCTCGGCCAGCGGCAAGGCAAAGGTGCCGCAACCGGCAAACAGATCGGCGACCCGCCTGGCATTTCCGGCAGTCTCGCGGACCGCTGCCAACAGCGCTTGTTCGCCGTCGCGCGTGGCTTGCAGAAAGGCGCCCGGCGGCGGCGCAACCGCCGCCTTGCCAAAACGTTGCGTGGGCGGGTGTCGCATCGCGATCACCTCACCCTCCCAGGCCAGCCGGGCCAGCCCTTGCGCCTCGGCCAACTGGCCCAGCACCACCTCAAGCGGGCCATCCAGCTGTTTGCCACCGCGCACCGCCACATCCAGCCCGGCGTCTGAAAGGGTCAGCGTCACCGCCATAACACCCTTGCGACTGCCACCCAGCATGGCCAGCGCCTCGGCCACCGGAATGGCGGCAAGCAGCGCAGGGTCCAGCAACTGGCAATCGGATATTTCGGTGATCACGTCCGACGCTCGGCCATGAAACCCGGCAAGTGCGCCCTTCTTGGTGCGTCGCACTGCGATGGTTGCACGGCGGCGCGTGCGGGGCGGCGAAGTATGAACGGGGCGCATCTCGGCCTCGATACCCTGAGCCGAAAGCGCGGAATGAACCACTTCCTGCTTCCACTGGGCGACAAATCCGTCCGATGCATGCTGCAACTGGCAACCGCCGCAGGCGCGATAATGGCGGCAGGGCGGCGTCACCCGGTGTGGCGACGGGGTCACGACCCGCATATCGGCCAACCTGTCGCCCTCGGGCGTTCCGCTGACCACTTCGCCCGGTAGTGCGCGTGGCACATAGATCGGGCCCGGGGCGATCCCGTCACCCTGATGGCCCAGCCGAATGATGGTTATCTCTTGTGTCATGGCCGCCTGATACAGGGGCGCGCGCAAGGCGAAAAGCCCTTACTCGGCCGCTTGCGTGCGGATAAACCCGCCGGATTGCCTATGCCAGAACCGGGCATAGAAACCATTGCGGGCCAACAGCGCCTCATGCGTGCCACTTTCAACGATTCGCCCGCGATCCAGCACCACGATCCTGTCCATTTCCGACAGGGTTGACAGGCGGTGCGCGATGGCCAGCACGGTCTTGCCCTCCATCACCCGGTGCAGCGCGGTCTGGATCGACGCCTCGACCTCGCTGTCGAGCGCGCTAGTCGCTTCGTCCAGCACCAGAATCGGGGCGTCCTTGAGGATGGCGCGGGCCAGCGCGATCCGCTGCCGCTGACCACCGCTCAGCTTGACCCCGCGCTCGCCCAGATGTGCATCGTAACCCTTGCGCCCCTTGGCGTCGGCCAGATCCTGAATGAACTCATGCGCCTCGGCTTTCTGGGCGGCGGCTATCAATTCGGCCTCGGTCGCGTCGGGGCGACCATAGAGGATGTTGTCGCGAGCAGACCGGTTGAACATTGCTGTTTCCTGCGTGACCAGCCCGATCCGTCGTCGCAGGCTGTCTTGCGTCACGGTTGCAATGTCCTGTCCGTCAATGCGGATTTGACCGGTTTCCGTCTCGTAGAGCCTTAGGAGAAGCGAAACCAACGTCGATTTTCCCGCCCCCGACGCACCGACGATCCCCAGTTTCTCACACGGCTCGACAGTCAGCGTCAAGGCATCCACACCACCGGTTTCGCGCCCATAGGCAAAGCCGACATCGGCGAATTCGATCTTTCCACTGCCTGCAACCAGCGGTTGGGCATCGTGCATATCCTCGATCCGCTCGGCCCGAGCGAGGCTGTTCATGCCGTTCTGAACCTCGCCCAGGTTGGCATAAAGGCTCATCAGCGTGAAACTGACCCAGCCGGACATCTGCGCGATACGGATCGAAACCGAGCCCGCAACCACCACATCGCCGGCACTGGCGCCCCCTGCTCGCCATAGAAGCAGCGCCGATCCAAGCAGGATTACCGGCAAGATGCCTGCCAGAAGCATCAGGAAAAACCGGAAACTGGCAGAAAGCCATCCGAAATCCAGCGACCGCTCGCGCAGGTCGGCCATGGCGTTGCGCGCCGCCACATCCTCGGCCTGTGCATGGGCGAAGAGCTTGACCGTCTTGATATTGGTGATCGTGTCCACGACCTGGCCCGACACCATCGCCCGCGCCCCCGCTCGTGCCGCCGACCGTCTGCGGACCCGTGGCAGATACCAGCGGATAAGCAGGAAGTAGGCGCCGAGCCACAGGGCAAAGGGCAGCATCACCAATGGATGAATCGACCCTAACAAGGCCAGACTACCGACCAGAGAGGCCAAGGCGAACACAATCGCGCTGATCGTCTCGGACACGACAGATGTGAGCGCACTTGCGGTTTGCATCTGTTTTTGCGCGATCCGACCGGCAAAATCGTCGTCAAAGAACCCGACCGACTGACCCAATGTCCAGCGGTTCAGCCGGGCCAGCACCAACGGCGGAATATTGGGCATGACGACATAGTTGTTCGACAGCGCCGACAGGCCGAATGCAACCGGTCGGATCAGCACAAAGAACGCCACCGCGGCCAGGATTGCCCCCAGATTGGTCCCGTCAAAAAACCCTTCGGGACCGAGTTCGACCGCCCGGTCGACCACCTGCCCCAGTATCCACGCGGTTATCGCCTCGAACATACCCGCCATTGCCGAAAACAGCGCGGCGGCAAACAAGACCGGCCAGGCCCCGCTGAGCGCCCAGCGGATGAACGCCCCCAGCCGTCGGGGTGGGGGCGTATCCGTGTCGCGGAACGGGTCGATGAGTTCGGCAAGCCTCATCCATCGGCCTCGACATTCAGGAACCCGCCCGATTGCCGCGCCCAGAACTGGGCATAAAGCCCGCCCTGCGCCAACAGATCGGCGTGACCGCCTTCCTCGACGATCCGGCCCTGATCCAGCACCAGGATACGGTCCATCTGCGCGATAGTGCTCAGCCGGTGAGCGATGGCGATCACGGTCTTTCCTTCCATCATGCCGTAGAGCGTGTCCTGTATGGCAGCCTCGACTTCGGAATCTAGGGCGCTGGTCGCTTCGTCCAACAGCAAAATCGGCGCATCCTTGAGAATGACACGCGCCAGGGTCACCCGTTGACGTTGCCCGCCGCTCAGCTTGACCCCGCGCTCGCCCACATGGGCGTCATAGCTGCGTCTGCCTTGCGGGTCTTCGAGATCGAGGATGAACTCATGCGCCTCGGCCTGTTTGGCGGCGGCGATCATCTCTTCCTCGGTCGCGTCGGGACGCCCGTAAAGCAGATTGTCCCGTACCGAGCGGTGCAACAGTGCGCTGTCCTGCTGCACCATACCGATATGGCTGCGCAGGCTGTTCTGGGTCACTCGGGCGATATCCTGCCCGTCGATCAGGATACGACCGCTATCCGGGTCGTAGAACCGGAGCAGCAGTTTGACCAGTGTCGACTTGCCCGCGCCCGAACGCCCGATCAGCCCGATCTTTTCGCCCGGCGCAATGGTCAGGTCCAACCGATCCAAACCACCGGTGCCGCGCCCGTAATGATGCGACAGCTGTTGCAGTTCGATCCGGCCCTCGCTCAGCTCGAGCGGCCGGGCATCCGGCGCATCCACCAGGTCGATGGGCTGGGCGATGGTCTCCATCCCTTCGGCCACCACACCAAGCTGGCGGAAAAAGCTGGTCAGCGCCCACATGATCCAGCCGGTCATCGCATTGAGCCGCAGCGTCAGGGCCGAGGCGGCGGCCACCAGGCCAACGCTGGCCTGCCCCTGCATCCAAAGCGCGATGGCCCAGCCGACGACACCGACGATCAGCAACCCGTTCAGGGTGACCAGCACCACATCCATGATGGTAAAGATCCGCATTTCCACCTGAAAGGTGCGGCGCGTTTCTTCGATCGCCTCGCGGGCATAGGCCAGTTCGCGGTCGTCATGGGCGAACATCTTGACCGAATGGATGTTGGTATAGCTGTCCACCACCCGGCCGGTCACGGTCGACCGCGCGTCCGAGGCCGCCTGCGACGCCGGTCCCACCCTCTGGATCGTCCAGCGCACCAGCAACGCGTATAGCGCCAACCAGATCAGAAGCGGCAACAACAACCGGGCATCCGCCGCCATCAGCAGGACCGCAGCCCCCAGCAGATAGGCCAGCGAAAACGAAATGGCATCGAATACCTGGAACACCACCTCGCCCGCAGCCGGAGGGGTCTGCATGATCCGGTTGGCGATACGCCCGGCAAAGTCGTTCTCGAACCAGCCCACCGACTGGCGCAGCACATGTTTATGCGCGCGCCAGCGGATAAGGGTGCCGAAATTCGGCAAGATCGCGTTGTTCAGAACCAGCACGTCCAGCACATGCAGCGCCGGGCGGATCAGCAGAACAAACAGGGCCAGCGCGATCATCTCGGTGCCATACTGTTCCCACACTTCGGCGGGTGAGCCGTTCAGCACATCGACCACGCGGCCCATGTAATAGATCAGCCAGACCTCGACCCCGGCGACAACGATCGACAACAGGCCGGCCCAGATGAAGACACGCAGAAAAGGCTGGGAATAGTCCAGCATGAAGGGCCACAGCCGTGTGGGCGGCGTGTCCGTCTCATCATAGGCGACAAAGGGATCGACAAGATTTTCGAAAAAGCGAAACATGAAGGATGCTCCGTTGAGCAATTAGGTAATACGCGAAAGAGGCGGCGTGCAGGACACCACCCGAACGGGTCGGTTATCCCAGCCTCAGCTGAACCAGAGCCCGTAATACATTCGCATCCCTCCTATCGGTTTCGCGGCAAACCTAACCTCGCAAGGTTCAGCATGTCACGCAGGATTTGATTGACCTTACGTCAATCATCTCGAGCCAGCAAAGCCGCCCGGCTCAGCTTGAAATCGGATGCGATCCAGCGCGCTTTCAGCGTGGCAAGCCGCGCGCCCAGCGCGGGGCCCGAAAACGCTGGCATCAGGTCGCGAGCGGTGACCGGAAACACGGCCGCAGCACCGCGCGCAATCGCGGCGGGCGCATGCGGGTCAAGCGGTTGTTCCAGCAACGCGGCCCGCAGAATAAGTGCATCGCGCGCCGTCTCGGCGCCCAGTTCGTACCCCAACTCTCCGGCCCCGGCGGTACCCAAAGCAGCGCGGCGCAGAGTGTCCAGCGCCGCCATCTGCGCCTTGCTCAACCGGAGCGAGGCCAGTGTTTCGCCGTCGCCCAGCGCAGCCAGCCGCCGGATCGGGTCGGCGCTCAGCCCGTCTTCCAGATGCACCAGAGGCGCCAGCGCCCGGTCGTCAGCGCCGGGCAAGAGCTGCGCCAGAACCCCGGCGGCGCGCATGGCGGCGACCGAAGGCGCCGGATCCGGCGCAGCGAGCAACTTCAGCATCTCGGCCCCGACCCTCTCGCGCGAGAGGCGGGTCAGCCCGTCGAGATTGCAGGCGATTGCCGCCAGCGCCTCGGCATCGAAACCGGCATCGGCATCGCCATACCAAGCGTGGAACCGGAAATAACGTAGCGAACGCAGATAATCCTCGCAAATGCGGTCGGTCGCGTTGCCGATGAACCTTACGCGCCGCGCCTTTAGATCGGGAAACCCCCCCAACGGATCCAGCACGGTACCGTCGGGTCGGGCATAAAGCGCGTTCATCGTGAAATCGCGTCGCGCCGCGTCCTCGTGGATCGAGTCGGAAAAGGCGACCACCGCACGGCGGCCATCGGTTTCCACATCCCGGCGAAAGGTGGTCACCTCATGCGGGATACCCCCGGCAACCAGCGTCACAGTGCCATGGGCGATGCCGGTAGGCACCGCCTTGATCCCGGCCGCCGCAGCCAGCTCCATCACCCGCTCGGGACGGGCATCGGTGGTGATGTCGATATCGCTGACCGGTGCCCCCAGCAGCGCATTTCGGACACAGCCACCGACAAACAGCGCCTGCGCACCGCCATCTGTCAGGGTCCGGCAGGCCTTTTGCGTTGCCGGGTGGGTCAACCAGGCCTCGTTAATGCGGGTCACGGCTGCATCCTTTCGGCCAGCCCCCTCAACATCCGAGCGGTGGCGCCCCAGATATAATAGGGCCCGAAGGGTACGGTGAAATAGTGCCGCCGCTGCCCGCGCCAGCGGCGTGATTGCACCGAGTAATTTTCGGGCCGCATCAGATGCGCAAGCGGCACGCTGAACACCTCTTCGACCTCACCCGGCTCTGGCCGGATGTCGAACGCGCGTTCGATCACTGCCACCACCGGTGTCACGGTAAAGGCGGTCACTGTCTCGTGTGACGGCAGGGTCCCAAGCACGCGCGGCAGGTCTCTTGGCAAACCGATCTCTTCCTCGGCCTCGCGCAGGGCGGCGGCGATCACATCCGCGTCGCCCTCGTCCTGCTTGCCGCCCGGAAAGGCGATCTGGCCGGGATGATGTTTCAGGGCCGAAGACCGCTTCGTCAGGATGACCCGGGGGGCGCCATCGGCCAGCGTCACCGGTACCAACACCCCGGCGGGGCGCAGCTTGCGCCCCTCGGGCAGGATCGTACCGGGATTAAGGTCAAAATCGCTCGACCCCGGCCCGGTCCGGGCCAGCGCCGCAAGCAGAGGGCTGACCGGGTCAGTCACCCTGATCCGCCTCGAACCCGACCGAGGCCGGGTCCAGCACGTAATGTGCGCCGCAGAACTGGCAATCAGCGGTCACCGTTCCCTCATCCGTGGTCATGTGCCCGATATCCTTGGCGGAATAGATCGACAGGCTCTGGCGCACCCGCTCCTCGGAGCAGGTACAGCCAAACCGCACCGACTGCGCATCGTAGACACGCGGCTGTTCCTCGTGAAACAGCCGTACCAGCAGGTCGGTCGGCGGCAGCGCCGGGCCGATCAGCTCCAGATCCTCGACCGTGTCGAGCAGGATATTGACCCGGTTCCAGTTCTCGCCCTCGGCGCCGTCCACCAGATCGGCGGCGGTCAGGATATCGCCAGAACCCGGTTCAACTGCGGCAAAGGGCGAGGCCTTGGGCATGTGCTGCAACATCACGCCACCTGCGCGCCAATGCTCTGGCACACCCGGTTCGGTGGATTTTCCGAACCGCAGCTGAAACCGTGTCGGCAGCTGTTCGGATTGCGCGAAATAGGCCTCGGCACAGGCGCTCAGCGACCCGCCCGCCAGCGGGGTGATGCCTTGATAGGGCTGGGTCCCCTTGCCCTGATCGATCAGGATCGCGAAATAGCCCTCTCCCACCTGGTCGAAGGGGGCGCCATCGGTCAGCCGGTCGCGGTCGAAACTGGCATAGGCGCGGATGCGCGCCGGCTCGCCCTCGACCTGCGGCGCATAGTAATCGGTGGCGATCATCCGCACCGCGCCCTTGGACTGTACCTGCAGCGACAGTTTCCAGCGCAGGCCGATGGTCTGGCCGATCAGCGCGGTCAGCAATGCCATCTCGGCCACCAGGGCCTCGACAACGGTGGGATAATCATGCTGTTTCAGAATGCCGTCCAGCACACCATCCAGCCGCGCCACGCGGCCACGCATGTCGGGCAAATCGAGCTGAAAGGGCAGGACCGTGTCGTCCCACGCGATTTTGGTTCCGAGTGTCATGGGTTTCCTTGCACGCCAAGTCTTGGCATATCGCGATCATATAGGGTCGGACAAGCCGCGTTGAAAGGGCCTCTACATGATCAGACGTTTTGGGGAAAGCCCCGAGCCGGGGCGCCGCTATATCCGCCGGGTGGGGGCCTATGCCCTGCTGCCGCGCGGATCGGACCTGCTGCTGACCAGCCAGTATGACCCCGATCCCGATCTGCAACTGCCCGGCGGCGGAATCGATCCGGGCGAATCGCCGGTCGCGGCGCTGCATCGCGAGGTGTACGAGGAAACCGGCTGGCTGATTGCCGCACCGCGTCGGATCGGGGCGTTCCGGCGCTTTGCCTATATGCCGGAATACGATCTCTGGGCCGAGAAGATATGTCTTATATATCGCGCCCGGCCCGTGCGTCGTATCGGCCCGCCGACGGAACCCGACCACGCTGCTCTGTGGATGCCGGCGCTGGACGCTGCGGGCTTGCTGGGGAATGCCGGTGATCGCCATTTCGCCGCGTGGCACCTGGCGCAGATCAGGGCCCGTTGAACTCGAAGAACGTGGCCGAGACATCGTCCTCAAGCCCATGTTCGGGCGACATCACCTGCGTCAAGCGCCAGAAAAGGTCATCCAGAAACTCCTGCCCGCCCTGTTCCGGATTACACTCGTTGACCAGTGCAAGCAGCCCCTCGGGCTCCAACATCTCGCCATTGGCGAGACGGCATTCGGTGAACCCGTCGGAATATAACAACAGCCGGTCGCCAACCTCCATCTGCGCCTCGACCTGCGTATAGGGAATGCCCGGCAACAGGCCGATGGGTACGCCGCCCTCGCCGATGAATTCCGCCGTACCGTTCCGGCGCAACAGCAGAGGATGCGGGTGGCCAGCCTGTACCATCCGCAACATGCCGCTGCGCAGGTCCATGATCGCATAGACCATGGTAAAATACTCTTCGATCCCGGTATCGGCGATCAGGCGCGAGTTCAGGGTTTCGGCCACATCCTGCGGCTGGCGCAGCGCATAGAACTTGTTGAACCGTTTCTCCATCGCGACGTTCTGATCGAAGTACCGGCTGGACAGATAGCCGCCTAGCCGCGCGGTCATCATCGCCGAGGTGATACCGTGGCCCGAGACGTCGATGCTGTAGAATCCGACGCGATTCGGTCCGGGCGAGAACATGCCGACGAGATCACCACCGATATGACCGCAGGGTTTCAGCAACAGGCTGATGCGTGACGAACCAAAATCCTGGCTGAAATCGGGCACCAGCGATTCCTGGATCTTGCGCGCCTGAATCAGATCCTTGTCGATGGCGTCATGAGCGCGTTTCAGGTCGTCCAGAGCCTGTTCGATAACCTCGTTCTTGGCCGAAAGCTCTCGCTGCATGCCGATCACGCGGTCCCCGGCCGAAATCCGCGCGCGCAGCTCGTCCGAACTGACCGGCTTGATCAGGAAATCGTCGGCACCGGCGTCAAGCCCTTGCGCCACCTCGTTCTTTTCGCTCTTCGATGTCAGCAGGATGAAATAGCAGTATCGGTCGGAGTTCAGCTGCCGGAACGCCTCGCAGAATTCTACACCGCTCATCCCCGGCATGACCCAATCACTCAGCACCAGATCGGGCATGGCGCTGGCGCAAATCTCCATCGCCTCCTCGCCGCTATCGGCTTCGATTACCTCGAACCCCCATTTTTTCAGAGAGCTCGACAGGATACGACGCTGTAACCGGCTGTCATCGACAACCAGCACCCGGCGGATTGCACCCAGCTCCATCTCGGTCTGGGCCTCCATTTCCCTACCATGCAACAATGTCGTCTGTCCCGAATTCACCAAGGCCAAGGATACTGACACGCTAGACAGGCCCCGGTTAACATCTCATGAAAGTGCAAATTGCCGCTTATGCACCTGCCTCTCTTTACCGGCTGTTTACCCTCGATCTCCTAATGATGGGTGAATGGGGCAGACAGAACGGAGGTGCGCCATGATTCACTGGCCCCGCGTGACCCAATTGCGGGAAGAGGTCGGTGCGGAGGATTTCGACGAGGTTGTAGACCTTTTCCTGGAAGAGGTCGAAGAGGTGATCGCGCGTCTTCGCCAGACACCGGATCGCCGCCTGCTCGGAAAGGATCTGCATTTCCTCAAGGGCAGCGCGCTCAGCCTTGGGTTCGAGTCCTTTTCCGCCCTGTGTCAGGATGGCGAGCGGCAATCCGCCGCCGGTCATGCAGACGCGGTCGATCTGGACGCGATCATCAACAGTTTCGAGGCCTCGAAATCGGCCTTCCAGTCGGAGCTGTCCGACCATATCTGAGCGCGCTCAGATCACGAATTGCGCCAGCGTCTCGTTGCGGGTGATGTCGGTATAGGTGAACCCGGCCTCGTCCAGACGGGCATAAAGGCGCTCGAAATTCTCAGGCTTGGCGGTCTCGATACCGATCAGGACAGACCCGAAATTGCGTGCCGATTTCTTCATGTATTCAAACCGGGCGATATCGTCATCCGGTCCGAGGATGTTCAGAAACTCCTTCAGCGCACCGGGCCGCTGCGGCAGGCGCAGCAGGAAGTATTTCTTGACCCCCGAATAGCGCTGCGCCCGCTCCTTCACTTCGGGCAAACGTTCGAAATCGAAATTGCCGCCCGAGGTGACACAGACCACGGTCTTGCCCCTGATGAAGCTTTGCACATCCGCCACCGCCTCGACCGACAGCGCGCCCGCGGGTTCCAGCACGATACCCTCGACATTCAGCATTTCGATGATGGTGGTGCAGATGCGATCCTCGGACATCACCAGCACATCCGACATGTGCCGCGATTTCAGCAGTTCGAATGTCTTTTCGCCGATCCGGCCCACTGCTGCGCCATCGACAAAGTTGTCCACATGATCGAGCGTCACCGGATGCCCCGCCGCCAGCGCCGCGCGCAGACAGGCACCGCCCTCGGGCTCGACAAAGATGCAGTGGCTGCGATCCCCGAACCAGGTCGCCACCCCCGCCGACATGCCGCCGCCGCCGACCGGCAGCACCACATGATCGGGCACGCCGCCCAGTTGTTCCTCGATCTCGACAGCCAGCGAGGCCTGCCCCTCGATCACATCGGCATCGTCGAAGGGCGACAGGAAATGCCCACCCTCTTGCGCGCACCAGGTCTGTGCGGCAGCCAGCGTCTGGTCGAAATAGTCGCCGGTCAGATGAATCTCGACCTGATCGCCGCCGAACATCCGGGTTTTCTGGATTTTCTGCTGCGGAGTGGTCACCGGCATGAAGATCACACCCCGCACCCCCATGTGCCGGCACATATAGGCCACGCCCTGGGCATGGTTACCCGCACTGGCACAGACGAACAGCGCCTGCCCCTGCTGCTTGCGCATCGCGTTGAATGCACCGCGGATCTTGTAGGATCGGACCGGACTCAGATCCTCGCGCTTGAGCCAGATATCGGCACCATAGCGCGCCGACAGATGGTCATTGCGCTGCAACGGCGTGGCGGGAAAGACATCGCGCATCGCCTGTTCGGCGGCGCGGGCACGGGTCATGAAATCGCTCATTCCGCCTGACTGCCGCAACCCCGCGTCCGAGGCAAGGAATACATTGGTGTGCTGGATTTCACCCACCGATTTCGCCACAGTTCCGATGCCGCAACTTGCCCCCAACCGCAAAAACCGCTACGGCCCTTGCGTCATACGTAAATGGGGAAGTCCAATGTCCGCGCCCAAGAAAGTTGTCCTGGCCTATTCCGGTGGCCTCGATACCTCGATCATCCTGAAATGGCTGCAAACCGAATATGGCTGCGAGGTTGTCACCTTTACCGCCGATCTCGGTCAGGGAGAGGAGCTGGAACCCGCCCGCAAAAAGGCCGAGCTGCTGGGTATCAAGCCCGAGAACATCCATATCGAGGATGTGCGTGAAGAGTTCGTGCGCGACTTTGTCTTCCCGATGTTCCGCGCCAATGCGGTATACGAGGGGCTGTATCTGCTGGGCACCTCGATCGCGCGGCCGTTGATCTCGAAACGTCTGGTCGAGATCGCCGCCGAACACGGCGCCGATGCGGTGGCCCATGGCGCCACCGGCAAGGGCAACGACCAGGTGCGGTTCGAACTTTCCGCCTATGCCCTGAACCCCGAGATCAAGGTGATCGCCCCCTGGCGTCTGTGGGACCTGACCAGCCGCACCCGTCTGCTGGAATTCGCCGAAGCACATCAGATTCCGATTTCGAAGGACAAGCGCGGCGAGGCGCCGTTCTCGGTCGACGCAAACCTGCTGCACACCTCGTCCGAGGGCAAGGTGCTGGAGGATCCGGGCGTCGAGGCGCCCGATTACGTCGCCCAGCGCATCGTCGCGGTCGAAGACGCCCCCGACACGCCCGAGTTCATCGAGATCACCTTTGAAAAAGGCGACGCGGTTGCGATCAACGGCGAGGTGATGTCGCCGGCGACCATCCTGACCAAGCTCAACGAGTTGGGTGGCAAGCACGGCATCGGCCTGCTCGACTTCGTCGAGAACCGCTTTGTCGGCATGAAGTCGCGCGGCGTCTACGAAACCCCCGGCGGCACCATCCTGCTCGAGGCACATCGCGGAATCGAACAGATCACGCTGGATAGCGGCGCGGGCCACCTGAAGGATTCGATCATGCCGCGTTATGCCGAGCTGATCTATAACGGCTTCTGGTTCAGCCCCGAGCGCGAGATGCTGCAAGCCCTGATCGACAAAAGCCAGGAGCATGTGTCGGGCACCGTCCGGCTGAAACTCTACAAGGGCTCGGCACGCACCGTCGCCCGCTGGTCCGATCACTCGCTCTACTCCGAGGCCCACGTGACCTTTGAAGAGGACGCGGGCGCATACGACCAGCAGGACGCCAAGGGCTTCATCCAGTTGAACGCGCTGCGGCTGAAACTGATCGCCACCCGCAATCGTCGCGTCGCCGACAAGTGAGCGGCGAAGACGACTTTGACGAAGACGACGAACTGGAGATGTTCGTCGAGGCGCAGGACACCGTTTGGCCGGATGTCCTGCGCGAACTGACTGCGGGACAGAAGACGAGCCACTGGATGTGGTTCGTCTTTCCGCAGCTGGCCGAGCTGGGCCGATCGCATATGGCACAGCTTTACGGTATCGGCGATCTGGACGAGGCCGCCGCCTATCTGGCCCATCCCGAATTAGGTGCCCGCCTGATCGAAGTCAGCCGGCTTATGCTCGGCCACACCGGCAAACGGCCCGAGGATATCCTGGGCAGCATCGACGCAAAGAAACTGCGTTCCTCCATGACCCTGTTCGCCGCGGTGCCGGACGCGCCGGGCGAGTTCCGCGCGGTTCTGGAGGCATTCTATGGCGGGTCCCCCTGCCCCCTGACCCTGCGCGCGCTGGGCGACTGACCCTGCCGCTTGGTCAGGCTTGCCAAGCGCGGGCCGGTTTCTTACCGCTTTTCCCAGCAACATGAGGGGCGCGAAATGCTTCAGGACATCGCCGACAAGATGCAGACCGAACTGGCCGGCAAAAGCTTTGACGGGTCGCTGAAATTCGATTGCGGCGACGATGGCGTGATCGTTCTGGCCGACAATACCGCCAGCACCCAGGACCGCGATACAGATTGCACCATCCGCCTGAGCCAGGACAACCTGGTCAAACTGCTGACCGGCAAGCTGAACCCGATGACCGGTGTGATGATGGGCAAGCTCAAGGTCAGCGGCAACATGGGCGTGGCGATGAAACTGGGACAGTTGCTGGGCTGATCGCGCCTCAGATCTTCTTGGCCCGCATGCGCTCGTAAAACGGCATTGCGGCCTGCAAGACCGGCTGAAGCGCCTCCGGCACCTCGGGCAAATCGCCCTCGGGTCCGGCAAAGCCGGTCGAATTCCAGACCGCTCCGTACCAATGCTGCGCCCAGACACCGTCGTCCTTGTGGCCACCCCTGGGCCAGCTCAGCATATGCGGTGACCATGGCACACCGATCCGGTCGCAGAGTTGTTCCAGCATCCGGGCCGGGTTTTCTCGAATGTCATGACTGTCGATCACGACCGGATCGCCACCCCAACCGGTGACCTCGTCAAACAACTCTGCCTGAAGCTGGAAGCCGATATCCTCCAGAGTCGGGTTTTCGCGCTTTTCGGCATAACTCGCGATCACCCGCGCCGGATGGCGGATCAGGAACACGTTGCGCACCGCCCGCATCCAGTCGCGCGGGATGCCGGGGATCATGTGCTGGGTCATGTGTTTCTGATACCAGAACGGCCGCGCACCGGGATTGGGCCCACTCAGCGCCGCCGCCACCACATTTGGGTCCTGTGGCTGTGCGGCCAGAACCTCTTCTCGCATCGGGTGGTTCAGCCCGGTCATCGCCAGGTAAGCAGCATAGAACGGCTCGTCGATGACCGCACAATCGGTCCGGGCGCCAAAGGCATACATCATCGCCGTCGACAGGTTGCGCGGTCCCGACCACATGGCGATTTTCATCTACTGCCCTCCGTTTACGGGTATTCGCCGCACGCTATCGCCCCGCCCGCCGCGTTCCAAGGGGTAAACACCGCATCAACAGCGCGTGACATTCGATGACGGAACCTTGCCGCAAATCCGGTTGCGGGGCAGCCTGATCAGGACCGGAAATGGAGGATCATCATGTTCCCGATCCAGACACTCAAACCCGTCGCATTGGTGGTTGCCATGGTGCTGGCAACGATCCTGCAAGGGGGCAAGGCCGAGGCCGCAGAGACCGAAACCCTGACCGTTGCGGGCGGTTGTTTCTGGTGCGTCGAGGCCGATTTCGAGAAAGTGCCCGGCGTGCTGGGTGCGGTGTCCGGTTATACCGGCGGGACGCTCGATAATCCGACCTACAAGCAGGTCTCGCGCGGGGGAACCGGGCATTACGAGGCTGTGCAGATCCTGTTTGACCCCGACAAGGTTTCGCGCGAACGCCTGCTGCATCTCTTTTTCCGCTCGGTCGACCCAACCGATGCAGGCGGTCAGTTCTGTGATCGCGGTGAAAGCTATCGCACCGCGATATTCGTCTCTAACAAGGCAGAAACCGCGCTTGCATCCCAGGCCAAAGCCGCCGCTGAGGCAGATTTGGCGCAGTCGGTCGTAACCCCCATCCTGGAGGCGGGCCGGTTTTATCCGGCCGAGGCCTATCACCAGGATTATGCCAAGGGAGAAAAGCTGATGCTGACCCGGTTTGGCCCGAAACGGCAAAGCGAGGCTTACAAGCTCTATCGCAAATCCTGTGGTCGGGATGCACGGGTGAAACAGCTTTGGGGTGATGCGGCGCCCTTTGCGGGCAGCTAGAACCGCGCCTCCAAAACCTCTTTCAAATCGGGGATCACATCGGCCGTACCGTGGCGCATCACCATCAAAGCGGCCGCGCGCGTCGCCTGGGTGATCGCCTGCGGCATCGGCAAGCCCCGGTCCATCCCCGACAGGACATAACCGGTAAAGGTGTCGCCCGCCCCGGTGGTATCGACCGCCTTGACCTTGTGCGCGGGGTATTCCGCCGTTTTTCCCTGATTAGTGTCGAAATAGCGTGCGCCTTTCGATCCAAGGGTCACGATGACATGCTGCACCGGCAACTGATCTGGCGACAGACCGGTCGCCTGTTGCAACTGCTCGGCCTCGACAGCGTTCAGGATCAGGAAGTCGAGCCAGGGCAGGACATCCCGCACCGCCTGAGCATCAAAGGGGGCTGCGGCATAGCACACGGTCAGGCCGCGTTCGCGACCCAGCCGCGCCGCTTCGACTTGGGCACTGGTCTCATTCTGCATCACCAACAGGTCGCCCCGCGCGGCATCGGCCAGCACGCTGGCGACCCGCTCGGGCGAAATGGCCCGGTTGGCACCGGGCAACAGAACGATCAGGTTTTCGCCGCCCGGCTCAACCGCGATGATGGCATGTCCGGTGGGCGCGTCTAGCGTCGCGATATGGCGGGTATCGACGCCATATTCGGTCAACCGGTCGATGGCCCACCGCCCATCCGGCCCCACCGCGCCGATATGGTGCACATGCGAACCCGCGCGGGCGGCGGCCACCGACATATTGGCGCCCTTGCCGCCCAGAAACCGCTCCATCCCCGAGGCGGCCAGCGTCTCGCCCCCCCCGGGCAGATGCGGCACGGCATAGACCATGTCCGCATTGATCGAGCCAAGGTTCCAGATCGCCATGGCCTAGCCGATCTCGGCCGAGGCCAGCACCGCCATGTTCAGGATGTCATTGGCGGTGGAGACGGTCGAACAGATCTGGATCGGCTTGTCGACACCGGTCAGGATCGGGCCGATCACCGTGGCGCCCGCCATCTCCTGCATCAGCTTGGTCGAAATCGAGGCCGAGTGCCGCGCAGGCACGATCAGGATGTTCGCAGGGCCGGTCAGACGCGAGAAGGGGTAGGCCTCTTTCGAGCGCGGGTTCAGCGCCACATCGACGGTCATTTCGCCTTCGAATTCGAAGTTCACCCCGCGCTCTTCCAGAACCTTTGGCGCCTTCGTCAGTTTTTCGGTCCGCTCCGAGATCGGATAGCCAAAGGTGGAGAAGCTGACAAAGGCCACGCGCGGTTCCAGACCCATATGGCGGGCCACATCTGCGGCGCGTTCTGCAATGGTGGCCAGGTCGTGTTCGTCGGGCCATTCATGCACCAGCGTGTCGCCAATCAGGACGATCTTGCCCTTGTGCAGCAACGCGGTGATCCCTGCCGCCCCATGCGCGGCGTCGGCGTCAAACACATGGCTGATCTGATGCAACACATGCGCCGATTTCCGGGTCGCACCGGTCACCAGCCCGTCGCCGTGCCCATGTGCCAGCATCAGGGCCGAGAAAACGTGCCGGTCGCGCGCGGCGAGGCGATGCACATCCTTGTAATCGAACCCTTTGCGTTGGAGTCGACTATACAAAAAGCCCTTATAGCTCTCCAGATGCGTGGTGTTGGCTGCATTCACCACTTCGAGCTCGCGCACCGCATCGCCCAGACCGGCGGCTTCAAGTTTGGCCTTGACGTCGTCCTGGCGTCCAACAACCAGCGCCTTTCCATAACCCGAACGCTGGTATGTCACTGCTGCACGCAGCACGCGGGGGTCGTCGCCCTCGGCAAAGATCATCCGGCTTTGCGCCTTGCGGGCGCGGGCGTTGATGCCGCGCAGGATGCTGGCGGTCGGGTCCATCCGCGATTTCAGGCCCAGCTCATAGGCATCCATGTCGATGATCGGCCGCCGCGCCGCGCCGGTATCCATACCCGCACGCGCCACGGCGGGCGGAATGCGGTGGATCAGGCGCGGGTCAAACGGGGTCGGGATGATGTAGTCGCGACCAAAGGTCAAGCTCTTGCCATAGGCCATGGCGACCTCGTCCGGCACATCCTCACGCGCCAGATCAGCAAGCGCATGGGCGCAGGCGATCTTCATCTCGTCATTGATGGCACGTGCATGGATGTCCAGCGCCCCACGGAACAGATAGGGAAAGCCCAACACGTTGTTGACCTGGTTGGGATAGTCGCTGCGCCCGGTGGCGACGATGGCGTCGGGACGCACCTCATGCGCCTCTTCCGGTGTGATTTCGGGGTCGGGGTTGGCCATGGCAAAGATGACCGGGTTGTCGGCCATGCTTTGCACCATCTCTTGCGTCACCGCGCCCTTGACGCTGACACCCAGGAACACATCGGCCCCTTTCATCGCCTCTTCGAGGCTGCGCAGCTCGGTCTTGATGGCATGGGCCGATTTCCACTGGTTCATGCCCTCGGTACGACCCTGATAGATCACGCCCTTGGTATCGCAGACAATGCAGTTTTCATGCCGCGCACCCATGGTTTTCAAAAGCTCGATACAGGCGATGCCCGCCGCCCCTGCCCCGTTCAGGACGATTTTCACATCTTCGATCTTCTTGCCCGAAATGTGCAGCGCGTTGATCAGCCCCGCCGCGCAGATCACCGCCGTGCCATGCTGGTCGTCGTGAAAGACCGGGATGTCCATCTCTTCCTTGAGCCGCTGCTCGATGATGAAACACTCGGGCGCCTTGATGTCTTCGAGGTTGATGCCGCCGAATGTCGGCCCCATCAGCTTGACCGCGCGGCAGAACTCATCCGGATCCTCGGTGTCCAGTTCGATATCGATCGAGTTCACGTCGGCAAAGCGCTTGAACAGCACCGCCTTGCCCTCCATCACCGGCTTGCCGCCCAGCGCGCCCAGGTTGCCCAGGCCCAGAACCGCCGTCCCGTTCGAGATCACCGCAACCAGATTGCCCTTGTTGGTATAGTCATAGGCCAGCCCGGGATCGGCCGCGATCGCCTCGCAGGGAACCGCCACGCCCGGGGAATAAGCCAGCGACAGATCGCGCTGGGTGGTCATGGGAACGGTGGCCTGAACCTCCCACTTGCCGGGGGTCGGTTCCAAGTGAAAGGCCAGCGCCTCTTCGTTTGTGATCTTCGCTTTGGGCATGGGATGGGTCGTTTCTCTGCTATGCGGGCTTTCAGCCTCATAGCCCTGAATGCAGCGCATCTCAACCGTCGAGACTGTGCGCTCAGAATCGAAAGATATGGTAAAGTGTCGGCATAGCGGAAACCGAACGACCTTACGTCAAGTCTATCTCTAGGCAATCCCACATTTGAAAGGTCCGCGCCTAAGAGCCGTACGCTCCAAGTACTCCAAACAAGGATATTCAATATCAGATCACAAGGAGAACCAAGATGACCCCAGATGTGTTCATTTTTCACGACAACGACTCTTCGGATGGCGAGAGAGTACGCGGCATCACAATCTCGACGGCACATGTCGAATATACACATGGAGCAAATGTCGAGATCTCATCTGGTGGAACTTTGTACTACAACGCCTCGGGCCAACATGCGCCTAGTTTCGGCGAGTTTTATGTCTTGATTGAAATTGAACAAGACAACGCACCGGTACAGCCAGAAGATTTGATATGGACCATAGATATGGTTCCGGGCTTCACGAGCCCACCGACGGATACAATACCGACATCTTTGGATTTTCTTTTCTGAAGGATTGTAGTCTTTCGCGTTCTGTCTCGGAACAGTAAGTTCCCCCCAATTTAGTATTGGGGGAAATATGAACGCAATCACGCCCATGATGGCCCAATACCTCGAAATCAAAGAGGGCCATACCGATGCCCTGCTGTTCTACCGGATGGGCGATTTCTACGAGATGTTCTTTGACGACGCGGTGGCCGCCGCCGAGGCGCTGGATATCGCGCTGACCAAGCGCGGCAAGCACGAGGGCGAGGATATCCCGATGTGCGGCGTCCCGGTTCACGCCGCCGAGGGCTATCTGCTGACCCTGATCCGCAAGGGGTTCCGGGTTGCCGTCTGTGAACAGATGGAAAGCCCCGCCGAGGCCAAGAAACGCGGATCAAAATCCGTGGTGCGGCGCGATGTGGTGCGGCTCGTCACCCCCGGCACCCTGACCGAAGATGCGCTGCTCGAGGCGCGCCGCCACAACTTCCTTGTCGCCTATGCCGAGGTGCGCAGCGGCGCCGCGCTGGCCTGGGCCGATATCTCGACCGGTGATTTCCACGTGATGCCGGTGACGCGCCCGCGCCTCAGCCCGGAACTGGCGCGGCTGGCCCCGTCCGAATTGCTGGTTGTCGATGAACCGGTGTACCAGCAGTTGCGCCCGCTGGCCGACGATTACCGCATCCCGCTGACCCCGCTGGGCAAGGCCAGTTTCGACAGCATGGCCGCTGAAAAGCGCCTGTGCGAGCTCTACAAAGTCGGCTCGCTGGAGGGGTTCGGCACCTTCGCCCGCGCCGAGCTGTCGGCCATGGGTGCGCTGATCGACTATCTGGAAATCACTCAGAAAGGCAAACTGCCACTGCTACAACCCCCAGTGCAAGAGGCCGAAGACCGGGTGATGCAGATCGACGCGGCCACCAGGCGCAATCTGGAACTGACTCGCTCCCTGTCGGGCGAACGTGGCGGCTCGCTCCTTTCGGTGATCGACCGCACCGTCACCCCCGGTGGCGCCCGCCTGCTGGAACAGCGCATCGCCAGCCCGTCCCGCAATCTGGACGTCATCCACGCGCGGCTCTCGGCGCTCGACTTCTGTATCGACCACACAACCCTGGCCGCCGACCTGCGCACCGCGCTGCGCAAGACGCCCGATCTGGATCGCGCCCTGTCGCGGCTGGCGCTGGACCGGGGCGGTCCGCGCGACCTTGCCGCGATCCGTAACGGGCTGGGCCAGGCCGATGCGATTGCCGCGCTCTGCCATGGACTCGAACTGCCCGACCTGATCGCAAGCGCCTGTGCCGATCTGAACGGGTTCGACGACCTACTTGGCCTGCTCGATACCGCATTGGTAGCCGAGCCGCCGCTGCTGGCCCGCGATGGCGGCTTTATCGCGCCGGGTTACGACAGCGACCTGGACGAGGCGCGCGAGTTGCGCGACAAGGGTCGCGGTGTCATCGCCGGGATGCAGCAGAAATATGCCGAACATACCGGCATCGCCTCGCTGAAGATCAAGCACAACAACGTTCTGGGCTATTTCATCGAAACCACCGCCACCCACGCGGCCAAGATGCTGAACCCACCGCTGAGCGAGACCTATATCCACCGACAGACCACCGCCAATCAGGTGCGCTTTACCACGGTCGAGTTGAGCGAGCTGGAAACCCGCATCCTGAACGCGGGGAACCACGCGCTCGAGATCGAAAAACGGCTCTATTCCAGCCTTTCTGGCGCAATTCTAGAGGCCGCCGCCCGCCTCAACCTCGCCGCGCGCGGGCTGGCTGAACTTGATCTGGCGACCGCGCTGGCCGATCTGGCACGGGCCGAGAACTGGTGCAGACCCAGCGTCGACACCTCACGCACCTTTGCCATCGAGGGAGGCCGCCACCCGGTGGTGGAATACGCCCTGCGCCGGCAGGTCGGAGAGCCGTTCGTGGCCAATGACAGCGATCTCACCGCTGACAAGGGTGCCGCGATCCGCCTGCTGACCGGCCCCAACATGGCCGGTAAATCAACCTATCTGCGCCAGAACGCGCTGATTACCCTGCTCGCCCAAATAGGCAGCTACGTACCCGCCGACAGAGCCCATATCGGGGTGGTCAGCCAGCTTTTCAGCCGCGTCGGCGCCTCGGACGATCTGGCACGGGGCCGCTCGACCTTTATGGTCGAGATGGTGGAAACCGCCGCCATCCTGAACCAGGCGGACGACCGAGCGCTGGTGATCCTGGATGAAATCGGCCGTGGCACTGCCACCTATGATGGTCTTTCCATCGCCTGGGCCACGCTGGAACACCTGCATGCGGCCAATCGCTGCCGCGCTCTGTTCGCCACCCACTACCACGAACTCACCGCCCTTGCCGGAACGTTGGATGGTGTCGAGAACCTGACCGTTGCCGTCAAGGAATGGGAGGGAGAGGTCATCTTTTTGCACGAAGTGAGGAAGGGCGCCGCCGACCGGTCCTATGGTGTGCAAGTGGCGCAACTCGCCGGCCTACCCCCGTCCGTGGTGGCGCGTGCCCGCGTGGTTCTGGACCAACTGGAGAAGTCCGAACGCGAAGGCGGCAAGCAAAAGGCGCTGATCGATGATCTGCCGCTGTTCTCAGCCGCGCCGCCACCACCGCCGCCCACACCAAAAAGCTCACCTGCCGTCGCGATGCTCGAGAACATCCACCCTGACGAGCTGACCCCCCGCCAGGCGCTTGAGATGCTGTATAAACTGAAAGAGGCGGCCAGATCCTGACCGCCCCTTCATTCCGCTGAAAGTACTCCCGCCGGAGGCTTGGCTTCGCCGGGCGAAGCCAAATCAGCTTGCAGGCATCGACGACACACCAACCTGCGCCGGACGCAGCAGACGGTCGTGCAGCATGAAGCCTTCGGCGGAAACCTGAATGATATCACCCGCCTTGGTGCCCGGCACCGGCGCCTCGAACATCGCTTCATGCATCTGCGGATCAAACCGGTCGCCCACCTGCGGCGATACGATCTGGATGCCGTGCTTGCCGAAAACATCCAGAAGCGCCCGCATGGTCAACTCGATCCCTTCGATCAGGGCGCCGGACACCGCGCGCTGTTCATCGGTCACGGTTTCAAGCGCGCGCTTCATGTTGTCATAGACCGGCAGCATGTCACGGGCCAGTTTCGACCCGCCATACTGCTCGGCCTCGCGCCGGGCGCGCTCGCCCCGCTTGCGCACATTCTCGGCGTCTGCCAACGCGCGCATGAACTTGTCCTTGAACGCATCCCGCTCGGCCCGCAGCGTATCCAGCTCTGCCGCCTCTTCGCTGATCTCGGCCATTTCCTCGGCCAGCTCTTCGGCCTCGGCGGTTGCGATATCGTCCAGAAACTCTTCGTTGTTCGGCTTTGCCATCTTTCTACCTCTAACTCCGATCGGAAATCAGACGTCCGACCAGCTGTGCCGTGTAATCCACGATCGGAACGATGCGACCATAGTTCAGGCGCGTCGGGCCGATCACCCCCACCGCTCCGATAATCTTTCGATCCGCGTTCATATAAGGAGACACCACCAAAGAGGAACCCGAAAGTGAGAAAAGTTTGTTCTCCGAACCGATAAAAATGCGCACACCCTCGCCGTCCTCGGTCAGTTGCAGGAACTCGGCGATATCGCGCTTGCGCTCCAGATCATCAAACAGCACCCTGATCCGCTCGAGCTCCTGTTCCTGGCCGGTCCCGTCTATCAGATTCGCCCGCCCGCGCACGATCAGGCGGGCGGCGCCTTCACCCTCGCGGTCCCAGACCGCCAGACCGCTTTCGACCATCTGGCGGGCCAGCTGGTCGATTTCCTGCTGGCGGACGCCGATCTCGGTCTGCATCAGGCGGCGCACCTCGCTCAGGGTCTTGCCCTCGATCAGTGCGTTCAGGAAATTGGCCGCCTCGCGCATCGAACTGGGGGTCTGTCCCGGGGGCGGCGCAAACAGGCGGTTTTCCACATGACCGTCCGAAAAGACCAGCACCACCAACGCCCGATCCTGCGCCAGCGAGACAAACTCGATATGCCGGATCTCGGCCTCGTGCTTGGGCGTCAGAACCAGCGAGGCGCCTTGGGTCACCCGGCTGAGCGTGGCGCTGATCCGGTCCAGTGTTCCACCCACATCGCCGGCATTTGTGCCCAACGTCGCGTCCAGCTTGGCGCGATCATCCAGGCTCAGATCCGCGACCTCGAGCAACCCGTCGACAAACATTCTCAGCCCCATCTGCGTCGGGATCCGCCCCGCACTGACATGGGGACTGTCGAGCAGGCCCAAAAACTCCAGGTCCTGCATCACGTTGCGCACGGTTGCGGCGCTGACTTTTTCACTCAGGGTGCGGGTCAGGGTGCGGCTGCCGACCGGCTCGCCACTGTCCAGATAGGACTCGACGATCAGGCGAAACACCTCGCGCGAGCGGTCGTTCAAATCGTCCAGTATTTTGCGCGCATCGCTCATGGCATTCCTTGGGCAATCCCCGGCTGAGTGGCCATTAAATCCCCTGCCCCGAAAAGGTCAATCGGGCTTGCATCCACGCCCTTGCGGGCGGTATCCCCAGCGCAACAGACAAAGGATGACCCATGCGACCCTCTGGACGAGATCTAAGCGAAATGCGCCCGGTTTCAATCGAAACCGGTTTCACAAAACATGCCGAAGGCTCGTGCCTGATCAAGATGGGCGACACGCATGTGCTGTGCACCGCCACCATCGAAGAGCGCGTGCCGCCTTTCATCAAGGGGTCGGGTCTGGGCTGGGTCACCGCCGAATACGGCATGCTGCCACGCGCGACCAACACCCGGATGCGGCGCGAGGCCGCCAGCGGCAAGCAAGGCGGCCGCACCGTTGAAATCCAGCGCCTGATCGGCCGCGCCTTGCGCGCGGGTGTTGACCGGGTGGCCCTGGGCGAGCGTCAGATCACCGTCGACTGTGACGTGATTCAGGCCGATGGCGGCACCCGCTGTGCCTCGATCACCGGCGGTTGGGTCGCCCTGCGGCTGGCGGTGAACAAGCTGATGAAAGCAGGTGACGTCATCTCTGACCCACTGATCGACCCGGTCGCCGCCGTGTCCTGCGGCATCTATGCCGGCCAGCCGGTGCTGGACCTCGATTACCCCGAGGACAGCGAGGCAGGCGTTGACGGCAATTTCATCATGACCGGGTCCGGCAAGCTGATCGAGGTGCAGATGAGCGCCGAAGGCTCTGTCTTTAACCGCGCGCAACTGGATCAGCTTCTGGGTCTCGCCGAAAAGGGCGTGGGCGAACTGGTTGCTGCGCAAAAGGCCGCCACCGCATGACCCGCAGGTTCACAGGCGACACGTTGCTGATCGCGACCCACAACAAGGGCAAGCTGGAAGAGATGGCGCATCTCCTCCAGCCCTTTGGGGTCAAGGTCGTTGGCGCCACCGAGATGAACCTGCCTGAACCGGAAGAGACCGAAGACACCTTTGTCGGCAATGCCCGGATCAAGGCGCATGCCGCCGCCCGCGCCACCGGCCTGCCCGCCCTGTCCGATGACAGCGGCATTACCATCGACGCGCTGGATGGAGCGCCGGGTGTCTATACTGCCGACTGGGCGGAAACCGGCAACGGGCGCGATTTCCTGATGGCGATGACCCGCGCCAATGACGAACTGGAAGCCAAAGGCGCCCCGCATCCCCGGTTAGCGCAATTCCGCTGCACGCTGGTTCTGGCCTGGCCCGATGGTCATGACGAGGTGTTCGAAGGCGTCGCCCCCGGTCATCTGGTCTGGCCTATTCGTGGCGCGGCCGGGTTCGGCTATGACCCGATGTTCGTACCCGAGGGCTATGACGTGACCTTTGCCGAGATGGATCGTTGGGAAAAGAACAAGATCAGCCACCGCGCACGGGCGGTTGAGAAGTTCGTGAAGGGCTGTTTTGGCGGATGACTGGCAGCATGGAGGCTTTGGCCTCTACGTGCATTGGCCCTTTTGCCAGGCCAAATGCCCCTATTGCGATTTCAACAGCCATGTTGCCCGTGAAATCGATCAAAAGGCCTGGGTTAGAGCCTATATCGCAGAGCTTGAACGCTCTGCCGCCGAACTGCCGGGCCGGGTACTGAACACCATCTTTTTCGGAGGCGGCACCCCATCTCTGATGATGCCGGAAACTGTTGCGGCGGTGATTGAAACCGCCCGCCGGCTTTGGCCCACCTCCAACGACATGGAAATCACGCTGGAGGCCAATCCAGGCTCTGTCGAGGCCGGTCGCTTTGCCGCCTATCGCGATGGCGGGGTCAACCGCATCTCGATGGGGGTGCAGGCGCTCAACGACCAGGACCTGCACCGGCTGGGCCGCATTCACAGCGTCGCCGAGGCGCGCGCTGCCTTCGACATCGCGCGCCGCTGTTTTGACCGGGTCAGTTTCGATCTGATCTATGCCCGGCAGGATCAGACGCCCGAGGCCTGGCGCGCAGAGTTGAACGAAGCGCTGGCCATGGCCGTCGATCACCTGTCGCTCTATCAGCTGACGATCGAGGACGGCACCGCCTTTGGCGACCGTTACGCCCGTGGCAAGCTGCGTGGCCTGCCCGCCGATGACGATGCCGCCGACATGTACCTGATCACGCAAGAAGTCTGCGCTGCCCATGGCTTTCCCGCCTATGAGGTTTCAAACCACGCCCGCCCCGGCTCCGAGTCCCGCCACAACCTGATCTATTGGCGCTATGGCGATTATGTCGGCATCGGTCCCGGCGCGCATGGCCGCATCACCATAGATGGTCAGCGATTTGCCACCGAGAGCCCACTGAACCCCGGTGCCTGGCTGAGCGCAGCGGCAAAGGGAAACGGTGAGTTGAGCCGCGTTGCACTATCCCTACAAGATCAAGCCGATGAATACCTGATGATGGGGCTTCGCATTACCGAAGGACCAGATATTCGCCGATACGAGGCACTTTCCCCACAGCCCCTGAACCAGAACCGCCTTGCCCATTTGGCCGAACTGGGCATGATCGACATCGACGGGTCGAGACTAAGGGCAACGGCCCAAGGGCGAGCGGTGCTGAACGCGGTCATTCTGGACCTGATGTCGGAGTAGAGAATGCAGTTTATCTGGGCGGCTCTTGGACTGGTCTGCGTTGCCCTCGCCCTGATTGGCGTTGTCCTGCCGCTGCTTCCTACTGTGCCGTTCCTTCTGCTGGCCGCGTTCTTCTTTGCCCGCTCGTCCGAGCGCCTGCATACCTGGCTGCTGACCCACCGCCTGTTTGGCCCGATGATCGTTGACTGGCAGCATTCTGGCGCCATCCGTCCAGGCGCAAAAAAGGCGGCAACCCTGTCGATTGCCGCCGTCTTTGGCCTGTCGCTTCTTCTCTCGGCGCCCTCCCATGTCCTGGCCATTCAAGCCGTGGTTCTGGGGGGAGTGCTGATCTTTATCTGGTCCCGCCCTAACGGCTGAGCTTGGCGCAAAGATCGTCAAGCTGATCCAGATTCTCATAGGTCAGGATCACTTGACCGGTTTCGGTTCCCGCCTTGTGGTTGATCGTCACTTTCATCGCCAGGATCGCCGACAGATCCTTTTCCAACGCGCGGGTATCGGCGTCCTTGTCGCCTCCGACCGATTTCGGGCGCGCCGTCGCCGCAGGCTTATCGCCTTCCACCTGCTTCTTGACCAAAGCCTCAGTCGCGCGTACCGACAGCCCGTCACGCACCACGATCTTAGCCAGTTCCGACGGATTATCGCTGGTAATCAGGGCGCGGGCATGTCCGGCTGACAGTTTTCCTTCGACCACCATCTGTTGAACGTCATCCGGCAAGGACAGCAGGCGTAGAAGATTCGCGATATGACTGCGGCTTTTGCCCAGCGCTTCGGCCAGCTTTTCCTGCGTATGGCCGAATTTGTCCATCAACTGCCGATAGCCTGCGGCCTCTTCTACCGCGTTCAGGTCGGCGCGCTGGATATTCTCGATGATCGCAATTTCCAGGACTTCGGTATCGTCCAGATCACGCACCAGAACCGGAACTTGATGCAGTTGTGCCAGTTGCGCAGCACGCCAGCGGCGTTCACCGGCGACGATTTCGTACATGTCACCCTCAACGGGACGCACGATCAGCGGTTGCAAGATACCCTTCTCTTTGACCGAAGCTGCAAGCTCTTGCAGTGCCTCTTCGGTAAAGGTGCGGCGCGGCTGGTTCGGGTTTGCGCGCAGCTTTTCGATAGGCACAGTACGATCAGGGCGACGCGACGACTCACCACTGGTCGCCTCTGGCGTCTGCGTCACATCGGCCATCAAAGCGGACAGTCCGCGTCCCAACCCCCGGGGTTTGTTCGAAACCATGTGTCGCTCCTCTCTACCGCGTTCAGGCGGCGATCTTTTTATGTTTCTTCATCAATTCAGCGGCCAGGTCACGATAGGCCATCGCACCGAGAGAGTTCGGATCGTAATTGAGCACCGGCATCGCAAAAGACGGCGCCTCGCTGACCCGCACGTTACGCGGTATCTTGGTTTCGAAAACCAGATCACCCAGATTGTCGCGCGCATCCTTTTCAACCTGCTGAGACAGGTTGTTGCGGCGGTCATACATGGTCAGCACGATCCCCTCGATCCGCAGATTGGGATTGGCGGCCTGCCGCACCTCGCGGATGGTCAGCATCAGTTGCGACAGACCTTCGAGTGCAAAGAACTCGCTTTGCAGCGGAACCAGTACCGAATGCGCCGCGACCATAGCATTGACCGTCAACAGGTTCAGCGAGGGCGGACAATCGATCAGGATGTAGTCCCACAAATAGGCATCCATCGCTGTCTGACGCAGTGCATCATGAAGCAGAAAGCTTCGCTTCTCGTTCGAGATCAACTCGATATCCGCAGAGCTGAGATCGACTGTGGCCGGAACGATCGAAAGCCCTTCGATGCTGGTTTCCTGGATCACCGAGTTCAGCGGCGCATCATCCACCAGCAACTCATAGGTCGTCAGGTCGCGTTCATCCACACCCAGCCCGGTCGAGGCATTCCCTTGCGGATCAAGGTCAACAACAAGAACGCGTTGTCCAGATTCGACCAACGCCGCAGCAAGGTTGATGGCTGTTGTGGTCTTTCCCACGCCGCCTTTCTGGTTGGCGACCGCTATGATCCGGGGTCCGACTGGACGGGAAAGATCAGACACGCGTGACTCCTGTTATCTTCAAAAGAACGGCCTGGGGCTCGGTTAAACTAGTAACCGCCTCATAGGAGAAATTCCATTGCTTCGCGGCCTCTTGCATCTCTTTTTTCCAGTTGGCGCCCTTGGGGAACAGCGCAGTTCCGCCGGATTTCAGGTGCCTCTCGGCAAAATCCAGCAACCCTGTCAGATCGGTCAGAGCACGGGCAGAAAGGATATCTGCGTTAAGGGGATCCAATACTTCGATACGCTGTGAGATTACTTGGCAGTTCACACCGCACTCTCTGGCAGCACTGCGAAGAAACGCGGACTTTCTCTGGTCGCTTTCTACGCAGATAAATCGTGTATCCGGCATCTCCTCGGCGCCGAGAATTGCGCAGATCATGCCGGGAAATCCCCCGCCGCTTCCCAGATCAACCCAAAGCCCACCAACTGGTGCATTACGAAACACCTGGATTGAATCGATGATATGACGCGTCCAGAGGTCATCCAGGCTGCGTTTGGAAACCAGATTGATGCGCGGATTCCACTTTTTCACCAGCTCGGCAAAGATCGACAGCCGGTCGAATGTTTCACGTGAAACATTCAAACTTTCCGCGTTGTGGGTAGTCATGCGGTGCGTACCTTGTCGATCTTCCGCAGATGAGCCAGGATCAGAGCAAGCGCCGCTGGCGTCATCCCCTCGACCCGCCCCGCCTGAGCGATATTCTCGGGTCGTGCCGAAGTCAGTTTTTGCTTCAACTCACTCGACAGCCCGTCAAGTACCAGAAAGTCGAAATCTGCGGGGATCACGAGCGCCTCGTCTCGTTTCATTGCTTGGACATCACGCTCTTGCCGGGTGATATAGTTTGCGTATAGCGCGTCACGCTCCACCTGCGACCGTGTCTCTTCGTCGGTGTCAGCAAGTTCGGGTATCAATGATGCAATTTCAGCGAAGCCGACATCAGGAAAAGCAAGAACCGCAAGGCCGTTTCGCCGATTCCCATCCTGGCTAATAGTGATCCCAGCCGCAGCGATTTCCTTGGGGGTAAAGCTACTCTCCTGGAGAATGGCGGTGACCTTGGCGAGCTTCTCGGATTTCAGTGCAAAAGCCGTGCGCCGACGCTCTCCGACACAACCAACGTCAATCCCCATCGGCGTCAGCCGTTGATCGGCGTTATCCGCCCGCAACGACAACCGAAATTCGGCCCGAGAAGTGAACATACGGTAAGGTTCAGCCACACCGCGCGTTGTAAGGTCGTCAATCATTACGCCGATATAGCTATTCGCTCGGCTGAAAGGGACTGGATCACGGCCGAGAATCATCGTTGCCGCATTCAACCCGGCCACCAAACCCTGAGCGGCGGCCTCTTCGTAACCGGTTGTCCCATTGATTTGACCAGCCAGATAGAGGCCGGGCACCTCAGGCAGAGACAGCTGCGAAGTCAAAGCACGCGGATCGACATAGTCGTATTCGATCGCATAACCTGGCTGAAGAATTTCGACATTCTCCAGGCCATAAATAGAGCGGACATAATCCTCTTGAACATCCACCGGCAGCGAGGTCGAGATCCCGTTCGGATAGACCGTGTGGTCGTCCAAGCCTTCGGGCTCCAGAAAGATTTGATGCGATTCTTTGTCGGAAAAGCGTACGATCTTATCCTCGATCGACGGACAATACCTGGGACCGACCCCCTCGATATGCCCTCCGTACATCGCGGAACGGTTCAGGTTCTCGCGGATGATGTCGTGGGTTCGGGCATTCGTATGCGTAATTCCGCAGGCGATCTGGCGGGCGAAAACACCTTTGGAGAGAAAGGAGAACAACACGGGCTCCTCGTCTCCGTCCTGCCTTTCCAATATCGACCAGTCGATGGAACGTCCATCAAGGCGTGGCGGTGTCCCTGTCTTGAGCCGTCCCATGGGCAGATCAAAACCGGCGAGACGCTCTGCCAAGGGTACCGAAGGTCGATCTCCCATTCGCCCACCGGGACGTGAGACATCCCCGATGTGAATGATCCCTCGCAAGAAAGTTCCCGAGGTCAGGATCACAGCTTTTGACGAAATCTCTGATCCGTCTGCCAGGACAACTCCAGCGACGCGATTTCCCAGCATTCGAAAGTCGGTTACCTCACCCTCGATGAGGGACAAACCGGATCGATTGCGTGTCTCCTCTTGCATTGCGAGGCGGTAAAGCTTGCGGTCAGCTTGCGCCCGAGGTCCTTGAACTGCTGGGCCCTTGCGTCGGTTCAACAGGCGAAACTGGATCCCCGCCTTGTCCGCCACGCGCCCCATCACGCCATCCATCGCATCGATCTCGCGCACGAGATGACCCTTACCGAGTCCACCAATGGCGGGATTACAGGACATCACGCCGATATCACGTTCGGACAAGGAAACCAGTGCCGTCCGCATTCCCATGCGTGCGGCGGCATGCGCGGCTTCGGCACCGGCATGCCCGGCTCCGATTACCAAGACATCAAAATCCGAATGTTTCACGTGAAACACTCCTCACTTACCAAGGCAGAAGGACGCAAAGATTTCGTCCAACAAGGTTTCCACACCTATGCGTCCGACCAACGACTCCAACGCACGAATAGCTGTTCGCAGCTCTTCTGCGGCAATATCATACAGGTCGGGACCTGATTCCAGAACAGCACCAGTGCGCTCCAAAGCATCCAACGCCGACTTCATCGCAATGCGGTGACGTTCCCGGGTGGCTATCCCGGCACTCGCAGAGCGGGTCTTGAGTACAGCCGATATTTGTTGGACCAGTTGATCCACCCCCTGCCCCGTTATTCCCGACACAGCGTTTTCCGCGGCGGGCCGCTGATCGGCTTTCGGCAAGACGTGCAAATCGCCGGGTTGCCGCGTTACGCCCATAGCGGCGATATCCTCGGTCAAGAACACCCGCAGGTCGGCACTATCTGCGCGACGGCGAGCCAAGGCTATACCCATCCCTTCGACCAGATCGCGGGTTTCGCGCAGACCCGCTGTATCGAGCAGAGTGACCGGCAAACCACCCAAGTCCATCCGAACCTCGATCACGTCACGGGTGGTGCCCGCCACTTCTGACGTGAGCGCCGCCTCTCGACCTGCCAACATGTTCAACAAGGTAGACTTTCCAGCATTCGGTGGGCCGATGATCGCAACTTCGAAACCGGTACGAATACGCTCGGCGATGCGGACCCCGGCGATCTCTTGTTCGAGATCCGAACGCACCCCGGCCAACAGTTCCCGCACCTCGGGGCTGACGTCGGTTGGTACCTCTTCATCGGCAAAGTCAATCACCGCTTCCAACAGGGCTGCAGCGCGAATCAGCTTTACGCGCCAACTCTCTGCCAACTCACCCAATGCGCCCGACAAGATCGCTTGTGCCTGTTTGCGCTGCGCCTCGGTTTCAGCATCAATAAGATCGGCTAGCCCTTCGACCTGCGGCAAGGTCATCTTGCCGTTTTCCAGCGCACGACGCGTGAATTCTCCGGGCTCAGCCAAGCGCAAACCGTCTAGGTCACCAAGGCACCGCAAGACAGCTTCGGTTGTTGCAAGGCTACCGTGGATTTGGAATTCGACAACATCCTCTCCGGTAAAACTGGCAGGCGCCGCAAAGGTCAGCACAACACCAGCATCCAAAGGCACGCCACGGGTATCCTTCAACTGCCGCACAGACAATCCGCGCGCGGGCAGATCAGATCCTGCCAAAAGGCTGGCCGCGTGATAGGCACGCGGACCGGACAGGCGGATGACTGCAACACCCGCCTTGCCCTGCGCCGTGGCCAAGGCAAAAATCGTGTCCATATCCTTGCCCTCGCGCTGCCTGGATACCGGATCAGGTATTCATCGAATCGAAGAATTCGCCGTTTGTCTTGGTCTGTTTCAGCTTTGACAACAGGAACTCGATCGCGTCGGTCGTACCCATCGGATTGAGGATCCGACGCAGGACAAAGGTTTTTTGCAGATCGCCCTTATCGACCAACAGATCCTCTTTCCGGGTACCGGATTTCAGGATGTCGATAGCCGGGAATACCCGCTTGTCGGCGATTTTCCGATCCAGCACGATTTCGGAGTTACCGGTGCCCTTGAATTCTTCAAAGATCACTTCGTCCATCCGGCTGCCGGTATCAATCAGCGCGGTTGCGATGATGGTCAGCGACCCGCCCTCTTCGATGTTCCGCGCCGCACCAAAGAACCGCTTGGGCCGTTGCAACGCGTTGGCATCCACACCACCAGTCAGAACCTTACCCGAGGACGGCACAACGGTGTTAAAGGCCCTACCAAGTCTTGTGATCGAGTCGAGGAGGATAACAACATCTCGTTTATGTTCGACCAGACGCTTGGCCTTTTCGATCACCATTTCCGACACCGCCACGTGACGCGCGGCCGGCTCGTCAAAGGTCGAGGACACCACCTCGCCCTTGACCGAACGCTGCATGTCGGTGACTTCCTCGGGGCGTTCGTCGATCAGCAGAACGATCAGATAGCACTCGGGATGGTTCTTCTCGATCGAATGCGCGATGTTCTGCAAGATCACCGTCTTACCCGTCCGCGGCGGCGCCACGATCAACGAACGCTGGCCCTTGCCGATCGGCGCGACCAGGTCGATCACCCGAGCCGAGCGGTCCTTGATGGTCGGATCCTCGATCTCCATCTTCAGCCGCTCATCCGGGTAAAGCGGGGTCAGGTTGTCAAAGGCGATCTTGTGCCGCGCCTTTTCGGGATCTTCAAAATTGATCTTGGTGACATTGGTCAGCGCGAAATAGCGCTCGTTATCGTCGGGCGCCTTGATCTCACCCTCGACCGTGTCACCGGTCCGCAGCGAATACTGGCGGATCATGTCGGGCGAGACATAGATGTCATCGGGACCCGGCAGATAGTTCGCTTCGGGCGAGCGCAGGAACCCGAACCCGTCCTGCAATACCTCCAGCACGCCGTCGCCGCCGATGGTCCAGCCCTCATCAGCCCGCTCGCGCAGGATCTGGAACATCATCTCGCCCTTGCGCATGGTCGAGGCGTTTTCGATCTCCAGCTCCTCGGCCATGGACAACAGGTCCTTGGGGCTCTTTGCCTTGAGATCGGCAAGATTCAGGGATTCGATCGTCATCGTATACGGACCCTCTGCCGCCCTGTGGCGGCGCTAGACGGAATATGTGAACAGGAAGGCACAGCCACCCGGACGGGCGCGTTAGCCCTTAGATAAGCGCGTAGACCAGCAGAGTCAAAGGGGGATCAGAATTTCACGATCACCGACAGCACGATCACCACCATCAGCAGTGTCGGCACCTCGTTCATCATCCGGTACTGGCGCCCGGTCAATCGGTTTTGCCCTGACAGGAAAGCGCGACGGCGGGCGTTGAGCCATTCATGGAACCAGGTCATCGCAATGACGGATACACCCTTGGTCCAGGGCCATACCTCGCCCCAGTCGACGATACCCGGCGTCAGAACCATGATCAGACCACAGACCCAGGACACGATCATCGCCGGTCGCATGATCACGCGCATCAGCTTTTCTTCCATCTCGTGAAAGATCGCTGGTGCGTTCTGCACCTTCTCAGCCTTTTCGACGTGATAGACAAAGAGCCGGGGCAGATAAAACAGACCGGCCATCCAGCTGATCACCGCCATGATGTGCAGGGATTTGACCCATGGGTACAGGGTGAACAGCAGGTCGGTCATCATGTCTCTCTTCGGGCGCTTGGTCTCGTATCTAATAATAAAAAAGAAAAGAAGAAAGATTGATGGTTTTGTAGGTCGGCCCCTTTTCGTGGATAACTGTTCTCTCCTAGCTGTTTTCCCCAATGTGAGGAAGTTTTTGCCTCTTCGTGTGATCCTGTGGAAAATTTCAACTATATCATTTGAAAGCAAAGGCTTATGGAAATTCTCATTGATGAACAAGTTCGGGGAGATACTGGGGAGCCGAGCGTATGGCCAAGGTTATCCCGCAAGCCAGGGTTATCCTTGTCCAGACGGGATGGAACTCGCGGGACTCGGGTGAGATATTCGCGTTTTCCCCGGACTTGCACGTCAAGGCGAAAAGCATGAAAACCCATACTTGAGCAATCACCAGATTTCCCACGGGGTTTTCCACATGACTGTCCCCCTCATCCTGGCATCGGGTTCCGCCATCCGGGCCCAGTTGCTGGAAAACGCGGCCGTCCCCTTTACCAAGGATGTACCGCGCGTCGATGAAGAAGCGGTAAAGGCAGCCTTGCTGGCCGAGGGCGCGCCACCGCGCGATATCGCCGATGCGCTGGCCGAGATGAAGGCACGCAAGATCAGCGATAAACATCCCGGCGCCATGGTGTTGGGATGCGATCAAGTGCTCGACTTTCAGGGCAGGCTGTTGTCCAAGCCTGACCGCCCCGAGACCGCACTGGCCGAGCTGAAACAGATGAGCGGTCAGCGGCACATGCTCTTGTCAGCAGCAGTGATCTATGAAAACGGGCAACCCGTCTGGCGCCATGTCGGGCAGGTCCGTCTGCGGATGCGGGCATTGTCCGACAGCTATCTGACAGGCTATGTCACCCGCAATTGGGACAGCATTCGCCACGCGGTCGGCGGCTACAAGCTTGAAGAAGAGGGCGTGCGCCTGTTCTCGGCCATTGACGGGGATCATTTTAACGTTTTGGGTATGCCCCTGTTGGAACTGCTCAATTTTCTGGCATTGCGCGGAGTGATTGACACATGACCGAGACCCGGATTCCGCTGGCTGGCGTGATCGGCCACCCGATTTCGCATTCGAAATCCCCCCGGCTGCATGGCCATTGGCTCAAGACCTATGGCATCAATGGCCACTATATCCCGATGGATGTCGCGCCACAGGATCTGGCTCAGGTGGTGCGCACCCTGCCCAAGGCCGGGTTCGTGGGTGTCAACATCACCATTCCGCATAAAGAGGCGGTGATGGCGGTTGCCGATCAGATCACCGACCGCGCCACGCTGATCGGCGCGGTCAATACGCTGATCTTTCGCGAAGACGGGCGGATCCTTGCCGACAACACCGATGGCTATGGTTTCATGGAGAACCTGCGTGCCGGGGCGCCTGACTGGGACCCGAAATCGGGGCCGGCGGTGGTGTTCGGCGCAGGTGGCGCGGCACGGGCGGTGATCTCGGCCCTGGCCGAAGCCGGTGTGCCAGAGGTGATCGTCACCAACCGCACGCGGGTGCGGGCCGACAAGCTCAAGGATGATTTCGGCCAGCGGGTCACAGTGGCGGACTGGGTTCAGGCCGGCAACGTGGTCGAGGACGCACGCCTGGTGGTGAACACAACATCTCTTGGGATGATCGGAAAGCCTGAGCTGCGGGTGCCGCTGGACGGGTTGCGCGCGGATGCGGTGGTGACCGATCTGGTCTATGCGCCGCTCAAGACCCGTCTTCTGGCCGAGGCCGAAGAGATGGGATGTACCACGGTCGACGGGCTGGGCATGCTGTTGCACCAGGCGGTGCCGGGATTCGAGCGCTGGTTCGGCGAGCGTCCGGTTGTCGATGCGGCCACGCGCGCGGCCGCGCTCAGATGACATTTCGACTTGGGTTGACCGGCTCCATCGGCATGGGCAAGTCGACCACGGCGCAGATGTTCGTGGACGAAGGTTGCGCGCTTTGGGACGCGGATGCGGCGGTGCACAGGCTCTATTCCAGCGGCGGCGCGGCAGTTGCGCCAATGCGGGCGGCCTTTCCGGATGCGGTGGTTGACGATCAGGTCAGCCGCCCGGCGCTGAAACGGGTCATTGCCGAGGATCCGCAGGCTCTGAAACGGATCGAGGCGATTGTGCATCCACTGGTGGCCGAGGACCGCGCCCGGTTTCGCGACAGCGCGACGGCGGATATCCTTGTTTTTGACATTCCGCTTCTGTTCGAAACCGGGGGTGAGGCTGCGATGGACGCGGTCGCCTGTGTCTCGATCCCGCCCGAGGAACAAAGGGCCCGTGTCATGGCGCGCGGCACCATGACCGAGGCACAGTTCGAACAGATCCGGGCCAAGCAGATGCCGAACGAAGAAAAATGTGCGCGATCCGATTTCGTGATCGTGACCGACACACTGGACCATGCCCGCGCCCAGGTGCAGGATATCGTCAGGCAGATACGGGCGGGGATGAACCATGCGTGAGATCGTACTCGACACTGAAACCACCGGATTCGACCCTGAAACCGGCGATCGTATTGTCGAGATTGGTGCAGTCGAGCTGTGGAACCACATCGCCACCGGCAACACCTATCACCAGTATATCAACCCCGAACGCATGATGCCCGCCGAGGCCTTTGGCGTGCACGGGATCGGACCCGACATCCTGGAGCCGCCGCAACAGCCCGAACCGGGTCAGGTGACCCTGCGGGACAAGCCGGTCTTTGCGAAGGTTGGTCAGGCGTTTCGCGATTTCGTGGCGGATTCCCATCTGATCATCCACAACGCGTCCTTTGACATGAAGTTCCTGAATGCCGAACTGCGCTGGATGGGTCTGCCTGAAATTCCGTTTGACCGGGCCATCGACACGCTGGGCATGGCGCGGCGCAAATTTCCGGGTTCGCCCGCCACGCTGGACGCGCTGTGCCGCCGGTTCGGTATCGACAACTCGAACCGGGTGTTGCACGGCGCCTTGCTGGATGCCGAGATATTGGCCGAGGTCTATCTGGAGCTGATTGGCGGCAAGCAGCCCGATTTCGGACTGTCGACTGTGGCAAGCAGCGGTGGCACCGGTGCAGAGACTGCCTGGCGCCCGATGCCACGGCCAACCCCCCTGCCCGCCCGGATCACCGAGGCAGAGCGCGCGGCGCATGCCGAGTTTGTCGAGAAACTGGGGGAAAACGCGGTGTGGAAACGCGCCTGACCGGGGTCAGGCGCGCGTTCCGGATCAGGCGTCGGCCTTTTGTTCGGCCTGCGCGGCTGCCTGCTGGCGGGCCAGTTCGGAGCGGTACAGCGCCATGAAGTCGATATTGTCGAGGTTTAGCGGCGGATAGCCACCGTCGCGGGTGATGTCGCTGACGATGCGGCGCAGGAACGGGAACAGCATCCGCGGGCACTCGATCAGCAAGAACGGGTGCAGCTGCTCGTTCGGCACACCCTCGACATGGAAGATGCCGCAATAGTCGATCTCGAACACGAACAGCACATCGTCCATGCCCTTGGCCTTGGAGGTGATGTTCAGCTTGATCGCAACTTCGTACTGATTGTCGGTGCTGCGCTTCTTGGCATCCAGATTGACCTGGACATTGACGTCGGGCTGCACGTCGCCCGAGGCGCCGCGCTGTGCCATGACGTTTTCAAACGACATGTCACGAATGAACTGACCCAATACACGCATCTGGATCTGGGGCGGCTGCTGTGCAGCGGCGGCGTCGGTCTCGGCCATGAAATCCTCCGGATTAGCAAATTCGCCACTGCTTAACAGCTTGGCGCGGTCGGCTCAATGGCGGTCGGGCCCCTCGACCCAGCCAGACGGCCCGGCACCTCTTTCGCGATGCGGGCGCACCTCTTCCCATTCGCCGTCGATCACGTCGCCAGTGTCATGAAGCGGTTGGCGCATGCCTGGCCCCGGACCCATCTGAAAGCTGGAAACCTGAACGCGGGCGCGAAGATAGCGATAGACGGCAACCCGCACGCCCGGCACCAGCAAGGCAAATCCAAGCGCATCGGTGAAGAAGCCCGGTGTCAGCAGCAAAGCACCGGAAAACAGGATCATCGCCCCATGGGCCAGCGGCTCTGTCGGGTCGTCCAACTGGTTGAAGGCACGGTTCAATTGACCCAGCGCCATGCGGCCTTGTGTCCGGACCAGCCATGTTCCCAGCACCGCGGTCAGTACCACGATGGCAAGGGTCGGCCACAGCCCGATCAACCCGCCAACCTGAATGAACAGGGCGATCTCGATGATCGGAACCAGCAGGAAGGCCAGAAACAGATACATGCAACGCGTCCTTTCGCCTATGGTCAATGGTGGACTTGCCCCCAACCGTTGCCTACATAGTGGTTCTAAGACCAGGTTACAAAGTTTCTGGCCCGAGACCGAGGACATAATGAACTCTCCCCTGATCCAGCTTCTTGTGCTGGCCGGCATTGCCATTTTCCTGATTCTGCGCCTGAAAAGCGTGCTTGGAACCCGTGAAGGGTTCGAAAAGCCGCCAGTGCCGAAGCAGCCGGAAAACCGCGCGCGGCGCGATTTCGAAGTGATCGAAGGCGGCCCCGATCGCGACATCACCGACCATGTTCCCGAGGACAGCCCGCAAGCCCAGGCGTTGGCAGCGATGAAACGGATCGAACCGGCCTTTTCGGTCAGTGAATTCGTACAGGGAGCGCGCGGCGCCTACGAGATGATCGTGATGGGGTTCGAGCGCGGCAATCTGGACGAGATCGAGCCGTTTCTGGCCGAAGACGTCTTTGAAACCTTTGTCGGTGTCGTTGCAGCCCGCGAGGATCAGGGTCTTACGATCGAGGCGGAATTCGTCGGTGTGCGGGAAACCGCAATTCAGGATGTGCATTTCGACAAGGATGGCAACCGGGCCGAAATCACCATGCGTTTCGTGGGCGAACTGACCTCGGTTGTCCGCGATCGCGGCGGCGATGTGGTCGAAGGTAGCCCCACGACGGTGAAACGGCAAAAGGACGTCTGGACCTTTGCCCGCGTCATGGGCACCGATGATCCGAACTGGCTGCTTGTCGCCACGGACGCATGATTGGCGCGCTCCGGTCGGCTGTTCTGGCAGGTGCCATGATGACCGCCTCGGCCGGAGCGGCAGAGATAACGCATACCGTCTTGTCCTTTGACCAGCTGGACGGTTGGGTGGAAGACGACCACGCGTCCGCGCTGTCGACATTCTTGAACACCTGCGACCAGTTCAATGATCCCGATTGGCGCAGCCTGTGCGCCATGGCGCGCGAGGCAACGCCCGAGACCGCGCGTGGGTTTTTCGAGCTGCTGTTTCGCCCCGTCCTGATCGAGGATGGCGAGGATGCGTTGTTCACCGGGTATTTCGAACCTGAACTTGAGGGCGCCCGGTTCCCTTCGTCCCGCTATCGGTATCCGGTTTACAAGATGCCGCCCGAGGCGCGCGCCAGCAATCCATGGCTGGACCGGCGCCAGATCCTGACCAGCGGCGTGATGGACAATCGCGGGTTGGAGATTGCCTGGGTCGATGATCCGGTCGAGCTGTTCTTTCTGCAAATCCAGGGGTCAGGCCGCATCCGCCTTCCGGATGGGCAAACCTTGCGGCTGGGATATGGTGGTGCCAACGGGCACCCCTATCGGTCTATCGGGGTCGAACTGGTGCGGCGCGGCATCTATTCCGCCCATCAGGTGAGCGCCCAGGTGATCAAGAACTGGGTTCGGCGCAATCCCGAGGCCGGGACCGAGTTGCTCTATCACAACCCGTCTTATGTTTTCTTTCGCGAGTTGAAGCATCTGCCTTCGGATCAAGGGCCAGTGGGCGCGATGAACCGGTCGGTGACGCCGCTGCGCTCGATCGCGGTCGATCCAGCCTATACGCCGCTTGGTGCGCCGGTCTGGGTCGAAAAGAACGGCGCCGGCCTGATGCGGCGACTGATGATCGCGCAGGATACCGGATCGGCCATCAAGGGAGCGCAGCGGGCCGATATCTTTTTTGGCACAGGCGATGCAGCGGGACAGGCGGCGGGTACGTTGCGTGATCCGGGCCGCATGGTGGTTCTGCTACCGATCCAGCGCGCCTATGCCCTGTTGCCGGACGGGTACTGATGACCCGGAGAAAGCTGACACGGGATGAAATCGACCTCTGGCGCAAGGTCGTCCGGCAGGCCGACCGCCTGCACCCGGAACGTGTCGACGGGGTTCACCCGCAGACGCTGCCCAAGCCGAAACCGACCAAACCGCTGCCGATGTCGCTGGAACCTTTCGAGCTAGGTCAAGCCGCGCGCGTCAATTCCGCACGCCATGTGTTGACACCCTCGGTCACAGACCGGTTGTCGCGGGCGCCGGTGCAGATGGATCCCAAGGCTTATACCCGGATGCGTCGGGGCAAGCTCAAACCTGAGGGAAAACTCGACCTGCACGGCATGCGCGTAGATACCGCTCACCCCGCCTTGACCCGCTTTATCCTGACTGCCCAGGCCCAGGGCAAGCGGCTGGTACTGGTGGTGACCGGAAAGGGCAAGTATCGCGACGAACCCGGACCCATCCCCACTCCGCGCGGGGTGTTGCGTCATCAGGTGCCTCAATGGCTGTCGCTACCTCCATTGGCGCAGGCGGTGCTTCAGGTGACGCCCGCCCATATCAGCCACGGCGGCGAAGGTGCCTATTACGTTTATCTCAGGCGCAACCGCGGCTAGCGGTCGTTGTTTTCCATTACGACGTCAAGGTTGTCACGCGCATAGGTGACAATACCGGGAAATGCGCGCTCCAGCGGCACATTTCCTGCCTCAAACAGATCTGTCATGTTGCGCGCCTCGGCGATCATTGCCAGCAGAGTGGGAGAGGTGGCGGCGACGAAATGGCCCGATTCAGCCTCGTCCGAAAACGTGCTGGTATCGATCACCGACACCGGCAAATCGGCGATCAACGCGGCCGAACTGATTTGACCCAGCCGCTCGCTGCTTTGCTTGCCGCGCAGCCGGCGCGAGAGGTTCAGCACATTGTCCTTTTCCGAGGCCATAACCACGAATGGTTGTGGCACGGTCTTGATCCGGCGCATCTGGCTGCGGAACACGTCGAGGTCCAGATCGGGCGAGATCAGGATAATTCCGTCCAGATGTTGCGCCGACCAGCCTGGGCTGGCGATCTCGATCTGGCGCAGCGCTTCCATCAACAGGAAAGACCCCATGGAATGCGCAACGACCGAGATCCGGTCGATCCGCTCATTTCCCAGACTGCGCAATAAGATTTCCAGACCATCGCGGGCAAACACCGTGCTGTCGGCATCATAGGCATAGCCCAAGGTATGGCCCTTGCTGGGCCAGGAATAGACCATCAGCGACCCGGACATGTCGATGTCATGCGCCAGTTGTGCTGCGCGATAGGCGGTTTCGGTCTGCGTGGAATTGAACCCATGCACAAAAAGGGTCAACTCGCGATTGCCGACCGATTGCTGGGACAGGTCTTGCCGTAGCCGGTCGCGAAACGCATCTGGGCTGGCGAACAGGGTCTGGCCCGCAAGGATAAACTGTTTTTCCGGGTTGGCCTGCCCATAGCCGAAATCGAGCCGACCGGGACGACGGTCGGGCGGGATCGAGACAGTCAGCTCCAACAGGCTCAGGCTCTCGCTCCGGTCGGGACCAAAAGAGCCATCGACCTGCTGCATCCGGGTGGTTGCGGCAAACACGGTGGCGGGGCTGCCAACCTTCAACGCATCCGGCGTGATCGGCGTGTAACTGCGGTCGGCACAGCCAGTGAGCAGCGCGATATACAAGATGATCGCAACCCGAATCCGCATCTCAGATCCTCTTGCTGGGTAAACCCGGGTCGCTACAGAACGTATCGACTCAGGTCGGTCGAGCGTGTCAGCTCACCGAGGTTGGTGTCGACAAACGCTGCATCCACTTTCACCGTCTCGCCCGAACGGTCGGGCGCGGTAAAGGAGAGTTCCTCGAACACCCGTTCCATCACCGTATAAAGGCGCCGCGCGCCGATATTCTCGACGCTTTGGTTCACCTCGGCGGCGATCCGGGCCAGCGCTTCGATGCCGTCCGGCGTAAAGGTGACCGTTACGCTTTCGGTGCCCATCAGCGCGGTATATTGCCGGGTGAGGGCATTGTCGGTCTCGGTCAGGATGCGCACGAAATCCTCTTCGGTCAGCGCGCGCAGCTCCACCCGGATCGGCAGCCGCCCCTGCAATTCGGGCAGCAGGTCGCTGGGTTTGGCGATGTGAAAGGCGCCACTCGCGATGAACAGGATATGGTCGGTCTTGATCGGCCCGTATTTGGTGCTGACGGTTGTGCCCTCGATCAGCGGCAGCAGGTCGCGCTGCACGCCCTCGCGGCTGACATCGGCCCCGCGCGCGTCCGAGCGGGCGCAGACCTTGTCGATCTCGTCCAGGAACACGATGCCGTTCTGCTCGACCGCTTCCAGCGCGGTCTTGTTGACCAGCTCGTCATCCAGCAGCTTGTCGGCCTCTTCCCCGATCAGGATATCATAGCTGTCGGCCACGCGCAGTTTCTTGCGGGTGGTGCGCCCGGCAAAGGCCTTGCCGAACAGGTCGCCCAGATTCATCATGCCCATATTACCGCCGGGCTGGCCCGGGATCTCGAACATCGACATCGGGTTCGAACCGTCGGCGACCTCAAGCTCGATCACGGTATCGTCCAGCTCGCCGGCTTTAAGCTTCTTGCGAAACATCTCGCGGGTGCCTTCGCGAGCGTCTTCGCCTGCAATGGCCGTGATTACTCGGTCTTCGGCCGCCTTGTGGGCGCGGGCACGTACCTCGTCCCGCATATACTCGCGGGTCTGTACGATGGCCGCATCGGCCAGATCGCGGATGATCTGTTCCACATCGCGCCCGACATAGCCGACCTCGGTGAACTTGGTTGCCTCGACCTTTATAAAGGGCGCGCGCGCCAGTTTCGCCAGGCGCCGGCTGATCTCGGTCTTGCCGACGCCGGTGGGGCCGATCATCAGGATGTTCTTCGGGTACACCTCGTCGCGCAGGTCGTCAGCCAGCTGCTTGCGCCGCCAGCGGTTGCGCAGCGCCACGGCGACGGCACGCTTGGCGTCTTTCTGGCCGATGATGAAACGGTCAAGCTCCGAGACGATCTCGCGCGGGGTCAGGTCGGTCATGTGCTCTCAATCTCGTTGTGTCGCCCCGGAACCTAAGCATGGGGGCTGAAAACACAAGCCGGTCACGCGACGTTCACCGCAGGACACGTGCTTTCAGCTATGCGTGAGGGCACCTTTCCGCCTGCCGGGCACCGGTCTATTTCTCGTCTTGCGCATCAGACGCAAAGTCCAACCAAGGGAATTCACCACTCATGATCACCCGTCGTTCTTTGTTTGCCACCGCCGCCGGCCTTGCCGTGACACTTGCTTCCAGTACCGCCACCTTTGCGGGCGGGGCAAACGGTCAGTTCGAAGGTCGCTCCAACCACGTCACCTCTGGCTCGGTGAAGCTGGTGAAAGTCGGCGAACGCTATGTTGTCGAACTGGGCGACGATTTCTCTCTCGATGGTGGTCCGGATCCGCGCGTCGCATTTGGCAAGGACGGCCACTACGATCCGGACACCAAGCTGGGTGCGTTGCTGTCGCTGACCGGAAAGCAGCGTTATGCGGTGCCGCCGACCTGGGACGTTTCCGCCTATAACGAGGTCTACATCTGGTGCGACGTGGCCGGTGTGCCGCTGGGCGTTGCCAAGATTTACTAACGGGCGCCACCACTCACTCTCTCCGCCCGCGAGGCCGCGCCTAAGGCGCGGTCTCACTTATTTTGTGATCTTCTCGACCGTCAGATTGCCGTTGGTATAGACGCAGATATCAGCGGCAATCGCCATTGCGGCGCGGGCCACCTCTTCTGCACTCTTGTCGCTGTCCATCATCGCCCGCGCGGCGGCCAGTGCGAAATTCCCGCCCGAGCCGATGGCGGCCACGTCATGTTCAGGCTCCAGCACGTCTCCCGCGCCGGTGATCACGAACATGTCCTGCCCGTCGCTGACGATCAGCATCGCTTCGAGCTTTTGCAGGTACTTGTCGGTGCGCCAGTCCTTGGCCAGCTCGACCGAGGCGCGGGCCAGTTGCCCGGGGGTCGCCTCCAGCTTGGCCTCCAGCCGTTCGAGCAGGGTAAAGGCATCTGCCGTCGATCCGGCAAACCCCGCGACCACGTGATAGCCACCCGGCGACAGGCGCCGCACCTTGCGGGCAGTGCCCTTGATCACGGTCTGGCCCAGACTGACCTGACCGTCGCCCGCGATCACCACTTCGCCGCCTTTCTTGACGCCGATGATCGTGGTGCCGTGCCAGCCCGGAAATTGATCGTCTGCCATGAATGCCTCCATCCTCTGTTGCGCCCGTATATGGGCCGTCGGGGGCGCAAGGGCAAGCTATGCATACTGCCTAGAAGTTATGCACGGATTGCATTTCGGGGCTGTCGAGCGGGCATTTGTAAGACTCGGACCCATCCCCTAGATGAGCCTCACAACCGACGCAGGGTCGGCTGTTTCATTCGAAGGAACGCGCAAATGGCATATACCACCAGCACCACAGCGCCGCTCGGAGCAGTCACCGTTCTCCGCGTGGTGGATTTCTTCTACTCGGCGAAAGAGGCCGTGGCATCCTGGAACGACTCGCGCCGCACCCGCAAGGCGCTGTCGGTTCTGACCGACGCCCAGCTGGACGACATCGGCCTGACCCGTGCCGACATCGCCAAGATCTGATCCAATCCCCACGGATCGACGTTAGAATGGCCGCTCGTGTTTCGGGCGGCTTTTTCTATTTCAGGGGGCCGCCCTGTTGGAAGTTGCAGCATGCAACTGTCCGGCGGCCAGCGCGCTGAGCGCGACCATCACCGCCGCAGTTCCCAAGCAAGCGGGTACTCCGCCCAATTGATAGGTCAGCCCGGACAGCAGTGTGCCCAACAGGCGCCCCGCCGCATTCGCCATGTAGTAGAACCCCACGTCCATGGTGACCCGTTCGTCCTTGGAAAAGGCGAGGATCAGATAGGAATGCAGCGAGGAATTGACGGCGAAAAGCGCACCAAACACCAGCAGGCCCGATACCAGAACCACCGTCAGCCAGGGCTGTGGCCCGCCGGCCATCAAGGTTGCGCCCGTCAGAAGTGCCGGAACGAGGGCCAGCCAGGCCGCCCAATGGCGGGCAGCGGCGATCAGATCACCCTCGCCCCGCGATGCGGCGCGCAGCAGGCGCGGGGCCGAGGCCTGAATCGCGCCGTAGAACACGATCCACCCCGCCATGAACCCGCCGATCATGAAAAACGCGGCGCGGTTGCCCGCTGCGCTGCCGTCGGAAAGGACCGCGTAGAAATAGACCGGGATGCCGACCACGAACCACACGTCGCGGGCGCCGAACAGGAACACCCGCGCCACCGAGAGCCAGTTGATATTGGTGGATTTCGAGAAGACCTCGGAGAATTTAGCACCCTTGCGGCCCTTGGGCAGGCCTGCGGGCATGGCGACCAGCACTGCCAGCAGGATTACGGCCAGGATGGCGGCCATACCCAGCGTTGCCGCTGAGAAGCCAGCCAGCGCCAGCAGGACAGCGCCGAGCAGAAAGCCGATCCCCTTGACCGCGTTCTTTGACCCGGTCAGCAGGGCGACCCAGCGAAACAGACCATCGCCTTCTTTCGGCGCCAGCAGCTTGACCGCCGATTTCGATGACATCTTGGCCAGGTCCTTTGCCACGCCGGACAGGCCTTGCACGATCATGACAAAGACCACCGATGTGGCGATCTGCCAGCCCGGATCCAGTTGCGCCAAGGCGACCAGCGCGCCCACCTGAAGCGCCAGCCCGGCATAGAGCGTCGCCGCCAGCCCGAACCGCGCCGCGATCCAGCCCGCCGACAGGTTGGTGACCATGCCCGCGACCTCGTAGAGCACAAACAGATAGGCCAGTTGCACCGGGCTGAAGCCCATCATGTGGAAATGGAGCAGCACCAGCATGCGCAGCGCGCCATCGGTCAGCATGAAAGCCCAATAGGCGGCGGTGACGGCGATATAGGCCGACAGCCCGCCGCGCTCGGACGGGGCCCGGGTCACAGGCTGTCACCCACCATACAGGCCACATCCACCAGCCGGTGGGCATATCCCATCTCGTTGTCATACCAGGCATAGACTTTGACCTGGGTGCCATTAATCACCATGGTCGAGGGCGCATCCACGATCGAAGAGCGCGGATCGTTGGTGTAATCGGCCGAGACCAGTGGCCGCTCCTCATATCCCAGGATACCGTCCAGCGGCCCTTCTGCCGCGGCCTTGAACAGCGCGTTGACTTCTTCGGCGCTGGTCTCACGGGCGACTTCGAACACGCAATCGGTGATCGAGGCATTCAGCAACGGCACCCGCACCGCATGGCCGTTCAGCTTGCCCTTGAGCTCGGGATAGATCAGCGTGATCGCGGTGGCGCTGCCGGTCGTGGTGGGGATCAGCGAATTCAGCGCCGAGCGCGCCCGGCGCAGGTCCTTGGCGGGGCGGTCGACGATGGTCTGGGTATTGGTGACATCGTGGATCGTGGTGATCGAGCCGTGCTTGATCCCGATCCCCTCGTGCAGGACCTTGACCACCGGCGCCAGGCAATTGGTGGTGCAGCTGGCGGCGGTAACGATCCGGTGGCGCGCGGGCTCGTAGATATCGTGGTTGACGCCATAGACGATGTTTGCCGCATCGCCGTCCTTGACCGGGGCCGAGACCACCACCTTTTTGACGCCCGCGTCGAAATAGGGGGCCAGTTTCGCGTCGGTCTTGAAGACGCCGGTACAGTCGATCACCACATCCACCCCATCCAGCGGCAGATCCTCGATCCGGCGGCTTGTGTGGACCGGCATCCGGGTGCCGTCGATGGTGATCGACTGGTCATCCCAGCCGAATTCGGCCTGCCAGCGACCATGTACGGTATCGAATTCCAACAGATGCGCGAACATCTCGGGGCTGCCCACAGCATCGTTGATCCACGCGATTTGCGCGCCACGTTCCAGCAACGGCTTAAGGGCCAGCTTGCCCATGCGGCCAAGTCCATTCAGGGCGTAAACGGTCATGATAATTCCTTTGTGAAAACAGGTCGGATCGGGTCAGGCCTCGCGGCCCAGATCATCGACCGCGCGTTGCAGGGAGATCCGGTCAAGCTGCTCGAAAGGCAGGTTGGCAAAGGCCTGAATGCGGTTCTTCAGCGTGCCATAGACCTGTTGAAAGGCGAGGTTTTTCTGTGCGTCGTTGCCTTCGGCGCGGACAGGGTCCGGCAGGCCCCAATGGGCCGAGATCGGTTGCCCCTGCCAGGCCGGGCATTCCTCGTTTGCGGCGCGGTCGCAGACCGTAAAGACGAAATCGAACTTCGGCGCGTCTGGCGTGGTGAACTCAGCGATGTTCTTGGCGCGCAATCCGGTCACGTCATGACCCTTGGCGCGCAGCACCTCGACCGCGCGCGGGTTGAGTTCTGAATAAGGCTTGGTCCCGGCGGAAAAGACGTTGAACCGGTCACCGCCTTCGGCCCGCAACAGGGTCTCGGCAAAGATCGAGCGGGCGGAATTGCCAGTGCATATGAACAGGACATTGTATACTGGATGGGTCATGACGGAACTCGTCGCAAGAAGAGAGAGATCGTTGGGCAGGCACAATTCAGGGCGACCCCGGCAGCAATCGAGGAACAGCGCATTCATCGTCTCGCGCATGCCGTCCATATCCACCTGGTAAAGCAGCGAGGTGCCCTCGCGGGTCTGGGTCACCAGCCCCACCTGCACCAAAGCAGAAAGATATGACGATAATGTGCTGGGTTTCACATCCAGCGCGGCGCCGATTTCACCGGCGGCGACGCGGCCCGGATAGCGGCGCATCAGCAGCCGGAACACGGCCAGCCGCTGCGGGTGCCCAAGGGTGGACAGGCGAAGGGGGATCGTTATTTCCATATTTCGCGTTTTATCGAAATAAAGGATTCGCGCAAGCCTCTTTATGCTGCCCTTCCTGTTTCCGCTTGGCTGGGGGTGCTCAGGCCGGATCGTCCGGTGTCAGCTGATATTTGCCCGCAAGGGAGGGCAGATATGCCTCGATTGCCGCAGTTGCCACGACATGGCGGGTTCCGGCATCCGGGTCCGCCACGTCCAGCCCGCCCAGCACCGCGCGCACCGTGGCAACCCCGCGCGGCAGCTCGGCGGCGACGGCCTCGCAATCGACCTCGTCGGGCTGCTGTACGCCGATGGTTACCTGCACCCGCATCTGCCCGTGATCGATCCGCAGCTTCGAAAACAGCGTGATCGAGGAATGGTGCAGCGCATCTTGCACCGCCCGCTGCGCCGCCTTGGTATAATCCTGACCATAGAGGTCATTGCCGGTGCCCATCTCAAGAATCATCCGATGATCGCTCATCCCGCCGCCTCCATGTCAAAGGACACGACCACCGCCGCATTGGCGATGACCGTGCGTCCGCCGCCCTGCGGCTTGTCGATGTCCAGCCCGCCTTGCCGGACCGTGATATTGGGCTGGCCGTAGGGAAACACCGCCGCCAGAACCGTCGTATCCACCGCCTCGGGCCGCTGCACGCCAATCTCGGCATCGACGATCATCGCCTCTTTCGGAAAGCCGAACAACTCGGCCATGTTGACCGAGTTGTGCCACAGCGCGTCCTTTAGTGCGCGCAGCGCCGCCTCGGTATAATCCTCGCGCCTGAGCGACGTGCCCATGCCGAATTCCACCAAAACCCGCGTCTTAGCCATTCTGCCTCTCCTGCCATCGCCCGTAATCGGAACGAAAAAGAGGCGCCCGATGCGGGGCGCCTCTTGGTTCATAGCGTGAAACCGGCTTCAGATCGAGCTGTCGATCCAGTTCTGCAGCGCCGCTTTCGGTGCGGCGCCGGCGCGGTTCGACACGACCTGACCGTCCTTGAAGATGAACAGCGCCGGAATGCCGCGCACGCCCATGGCCGCGGCGGCGTTGGGGTTGCTGTCCACATCGACCTTGGCAATCTTCACCTTGCCGGCATATTCGGTTGCCAGTTCTTCCAGGGCGGGGCCGATCTGTTTGCACGGGCCGCACCATTCGGCCCAGAAATCCACCACTACGGGGATGTCCGAGTTCTTGACTTCGGCGTCGAAGGTTGCGTCGGTGACGGCTACGGTGGACATGGTCTGTCTCCAAAAAGGGATGCGCTTGGGCCGGAAAGGTAGGTTCCCGATGGGGGGAGGTCAAGATATCTGGATGCGACCCAGGGCAGCGGCCACAAGATCGTGAGGCAACCACATGATCTGTGCAGTGCGAGTCCAGAGGATGCCGGTGCGGATGGTGCGTCCGGGATAGACCTGTTCCAGCGCATGTGCATAGGCGCCCATCTGCCGCAACAGCCCCTCGGGGCAGGCTTCGGGCCGGTCTGGCACCACCGCGTTGCTCTTGAAATCGACGACGCCGATCTCGTTCTCACCGATCAGCAACCGGTCGATCACTCCGTGCAAGCGCCTTGCCCCCAGCGGTGCCGAGATCGCCACCTCGGCCAGGGTGCCGGGGGCAAAGATGTCAGCCAGTGCCGTGGAGCTGAGCACGCCGCGTGCCTCGGCCAGCAGTTCGTCGCGCAAGGGGGCATCAAGGTCTGGTAACAGGCGCAACGCGTGATCGGTCCAAGCCGCCGGTTCGGTTCCGGGCAGATGCTCCAGCAACAGGTGCAACTGGCTGCCGCGCGCCTTGGCTGCCTCTTCATCTTGGCCGGCATCGCCGGGCAGGGCCTTGGCACCGCCCAGATCCGAGGGCGCAATGGTTTTGACTGTGGATACGGGATCGGGCGCCGGGCGGCTCGCCCAATCGGGCAAGGTCACGGCCATATGAGGCGGGGCCGTTTCCTCGACCAGCTCAGGTGCGGTCCAGTCGCCATGTTCCAGCCGCAGGATATCGCCCTCGACCCCGGTCGCGCCAGCTTCGGCCATGGCGTCTGCAACCGCCTGATACCAGCTGCTGCCATCGCTGCCAAGATCGCCCGCCGCCGCCACGATCAACCACTTTTCCGCACGCGTCAGCGCCACATACAAGAGCCGTAGCCGTTCGTTCATCTCGCGCGTCTGCGCTGCCTCGCGCGCGGTCGAGAGCAGCGCCGGAGAGCTGTCACGCGGCACCCGCCATAGTGGTGTGCCCTCGGCCAACATGATCTCGGCATCGCGTGGCGCGCGGCGCTGGGCGGTGTCGGGCAGGATCACGATGGGCGCCTCCAACCCCTTGGAACCATGTACCGTCATCACCCGGATCATGTCGCCCACCCCGGTCATCTGGCGCTTGATCTCCAGATCGTCGGTCTGCATCCAGACAAGGAACCCGGTGAGACTGGGAATGTCCGAGCGTTCATAGGCCAGCGCCTGGCTGAGCAGGGCGTTGATCCCGTCCTCTGCCTCGGCGCCCAGCCGGCCCAACAGCTTGCGCCGCCCGTCATGCCGGGTCAGGATCCGCTCGATCAGGTCATAGGGGCGCAGGAAATCGGTCTGCCCGCGCAGGTCGTCGAGAATGGCCAGTGTCTCGGGAAACTCGGTTCGCCGCGCCCTGAGCGTCGCCCACAGGTAGCGGTCGTTCCGGCGATGCGCCAGATCGAAGAGCTGCTGTTCGCTCCACCCGAACAGAGGCGATTTCAGCACTGTGGCCAGCGACAGATCATCCTCGGGCGTGGCCAGAAAGCTGAGCAGGGCGGCCAGATCCTTGACCGCCAGTTCGGCCCCGACCTTGAGCCGGTCGGCCCCCGCAATCGGCAGGCCCGCCGCCTTGCAGGCGCGGATGATCTCGGCAAACAGATCGGATCGGCGCTGAACCAGGATCAGGAAATCGCCGGGCCGCACCAGTCGCCGCGCGAATGTGCCAGGTGTTTCGCCATCGATCGGGATGGTTTCGCCCCGGTCGATCATCTCGCGGATCTGCCCGGCCACCTGCTCGGCCAGGATCACCGTGTGATGGCGCGCGCCGGGCCGGTCCACCGGGTCGGTCCAGTCGCCGTCTTCCTCTTCCTCGACCTTGTCGATCAGCGGCCAAAGGTCGACCCGCCCCGGCAGGTCGGATTTGAAGGCCCGGTGCAGGGACTCTTTGTGAAACCCCGCCTGCGCCCGGTCCCGGAACACCAGATCGACCAGCCCAAGGATCGCGCTGGACGAGCGGAACGAGAATTCCAGCGTCAGATCTTCCAGGTTAGAGCCTGAATCGTGCAGCTTGCGCCCGAATTCGGCCTGCATCCGGTCAAACGCGTCCGGGTCGGCGCCCTGAAAGGAATAGATCGACTGTTTCTTGTCGCCGACGACAAAAATAGTGCGCTCAACACCCGAGCGCGCGCCTTCGCCGCTGGTGAATTCCTGCGCCAGCTTCTCGATCACGTCCCATTGTTCGGGGCTGGTATCCTGTGCTTCGTCCACCAGGATATGATCGATGCCACCGTCGAGCCGGTAAAGCACCCAGGCCGCGACGCCCGGATCGGTCAGCAATTGCCGCGCCTTCAGGATCAGGTCGTCAAAGTCGAGCCAGCCGCGCAACTGTTTGCGCCGGGAATATTCCGGCAGAAACGCGGCCGCGAACCGGTGCAGCGCCAGAGATTTCTCAGCGGCAGCCAGCGCAAGGCGCTGGTCGCGCGCTGCCTCGACCCGCAGCATCAGCGCTTCGAGCTGGGGCATCTGTCCAGCCAGCACGCCTTGGCGCAGACCCTTGGTGGGAAAGCCGTCGATCTTGGCCGAGAACGGCGATTTCGCGCTGGCTCCCGTCAGCAGCACCTGTTCCAGCACGATCAGCCCGTCAAGTGTCGGCCGGGTAAAGGCAGCAAGCCGCGCGGCGGCTTTCTGGTCATTGGCGCCACTTGCCAACAACACGGGGAGAATGGATTGAACCATCTCGACCTCGCCCCCCAGAAAGACAGTGGCCAGCAGCGCTTGGGTATCGAACTCCTCGGGCAGGTCGAACAGGGTCAGTAGCCCGGCCCAGTCCAGCGGTTGCGCAAAGGCCGCGCGCCTTTGGCAGATGGCGGCGGTCAGGCTGGCGAAATCGGTATCGGTGATGTGGCGGGCCAAATTCGAGATCAGCGCAGCCTGCGGGCCGGCGGCCATGTCTTCGACGATCTCTTCGCGCAGCAGGGCGGCGGCGCGGTCCTCCATTTCCGAGAATTGCGGGCTGACCCCCGCTTCCAGCGGGAACCGGCGCAAGAGCGTGGCACAGAACGAGTGGATGGTCTGGATCTTGAGCCCGCCGGGCGTTTCGATGGCGCGGGCGAACAGGGTGCGGGCATGGGCCAGCCGCGCATTGTCAATCGCCCCCGGCACCCCCAGATCGGACAGTTGCGCCCTGAGCGGCGCATCCGCCAGCATCGCCCATTCGCCCAAACGCTTGAACAGGCGGTTCTGCATCTCGCTGGCCGCCGCCTTGGTATAGGTCAGGCACAGGATGTGCTGCGGCTGCACATCGCTGAGCAACAGCCGCGCCACCCGGTCGGTCAGCACCTTGGTCTTGCCCGACCCGGCATTTGCCGCCAGCCAGGTCGAGGCGTCGGGCCGCGCGGCCTGTACCTGACGTTCGGTCGCTGCGTTGCGGGTGCTCATGTCAGATCCTCGGGTTCGGGCGTGGCGCTGCGGTCCCATTCTCCGAACCGCGCCAGATGATCGTAATCGCCGATATCGCTGTCCTTGTGCAGCATCCGGCGCGAGGTGAAACCCTGATCTGGCTCGAAATAGGCGCCGATCAGCTGGTGCAGCTCGGCCCAGACTTTGACCGGGGGCTCGGCGTCGAGCGGGGCCGGCACCTCTTTGTAGCTGCCACCCATGCCGATAAAGACCGCGCGCGCCACCGGGGCCGGGTCGATCCCCTCGAAGCCGCCCTCTTCGGCCAGCGCAGCCTCGATCAACAGCTGCCGGTCGAATTTCGCCTGCTGCCTTTCGCTAGGCGGTGCCCCTGTCTTGTAGTCGTAAAGACACAGCGAGCCGCGTTCGGTGCGGTCGATCCGGTCGGCCCGCCCGGTCAGGGTGAAATCCAGCCCGTCGAGCTGTTTGCGCATCCGTGCCTCGAAGGCGATCGGGCCGGCATCGGCGCGCCGGGCCTCTTCGGACAGCAAAAAGGCATCGGCCACCCGGTCGAGCCGTGCCAGCCACAGCGCCCGCGCCGTGGGCCAGGCGACCAGCTCCTCCAGCATCGTGGCCGCACGTTTCAGGAAGGTGTCGCGGTTGAGCAGGGCCATGTCCAGCACGCTGTCGCGCACGAAACTCTCCAGGACCTCGTGGATCACGATCCCCCTCAACAGCGCGTCGGGTGCCTGCACCAGCGGGTCCAGCGGTTTGAGCCGCAGCACATGCCGGGCATAGATCGCGTAAGGATCGCGGATCAGTTTCTTGATCTCGGTCACCGACAATTGCCGGGGCCGCGCGGCCAACGGGGGTCGGGGCGAGGGGCGCGGGGCCGGGGCGCTGCGCGGCGCCTCCTCCAGCGCCTCGGCCATGGACAGCCAGCGACGGCCGCGCGCGCGCATCTCGGACAGCGCCACGGCGCCGCCCTGATCGAGCAGGCCCTGCAACAGGTTGGTCAGCCGGTTCAGCCAGCGCGAGGGCACGGTTTCGGCATCGTCCGAGCGTTTGGCGCGGGTCAGCCAGACCTCGGGCGCGCCGATGGCCTGCTGGAAATCATGCGCCGACAGGCCGATGCGACGTTCCGGCAGCAACAGGCCCGCATCGTGGCGCATGCGCCGGTTCAGCCAGGGGTCGGGGGCAGGGGACTCGGGCCAGCTGCCTTCGTTCAGCCCGCCCAGGATCAGCAGGTCAGCCCCCATCACCCGCGCCTCGAGCGTGCCCCAGATCATGATACCGGGATAGGGGGCGTCGCGGTCGCGCACCTCGCCCGTGGACAACAGCCCGCCCAGAAGGTCGGCGAAATCGCGGGCGCCCATCTCGCCGCCATGCGGGGCCTCGTCGGCCAGAGCGGTGACAATAGCCAACGCCTCTTGCCCGGCCTTCTGTTCCCAAAGGTTGCCGCTGCCGCCCTCGGCGCCTGCCGACAGCGCCTCGGCCAGCTGGCGCAGGCGGTCGACCCATTCGGACAGCGGCAAGACGCCGTTAACATGCTGGTCGCAGAAACAGCGGGCGACCCAGTTGGTCCAGCCTTCGGGCACCTCGCGGCGGGTGGCGAAAGCGGCCAGATCCTCGGCACCGGGAAAGGGCGGGCCGTTGCGGCGCAGGTCCAGCTCCAGATCGCGGGTGTGGAGCAGGTGTTCGTTGCGGCCCTCTCCGGTGTGACACAACGGGTGTTTCAGCAGCGTCAGCAGTGCTTCGCCATCCAGCCGGGACGAGAACAGCCCCGCGACATGGCGGAGGAACCGGCCCGGTGGTGACAAGTGCAGTGGCAGGCCGGCGCTGTCATCGGGCAGGATGTTCCAGCGATCAAGCGCGGCGCTGACCTGCCGTGTCAGCATCCGGTCGGGGGTGATCAGCGCCGCGCTTTGCCCATCCTCTGCCGCCTGACGCAGGCGCAGGGCGATGGCCAATGCCTCGTCCCGCGGACTGGACGCCTCGATCAGGGTGACGTCGCGGGTGGCGGTATCGATACCTTTCAGCTGCGGCCCCTCACTCATCCAGGCGTCGGTCACCGGTGCGGGGCGAAGTGCCAGCGACACCAGCCGGTTGCGGCAGGGGCAGGGGGCCACGTCATCCGACCAGGGTGAGATCTGATCCGGCGTCAGGCCCAGCCGCGCCATCAGTCGGGCAAAGCGGAACTGGGGATGATCTTCGGCGGTCAGCGCGTCCTCGAGCCCGTCCCAGACCCGCCCCGGCTGGTCGAAGTCAAAGCCGGGCAGTACCACCGCGCCTTGCGGCAGGCGGGCAACCGCCTCCATCAAGAGCATCGTGGTCCCGCGCGACCCGGTGGAGCCGGCCAGGATCACCGGATGTTCAGGCGGGTGCTGCGCCCATTCGGCGATCAGCGCCTCGACCACGCGCCTTTGCCGGGCCTGCACGTCCAGTTCGTCGTCACCGCTGCGCAAATAGCGCTCGGCTATGGCGATGAATTGCTGCGCACGCGCCCAATGCCCCGACTGGTCGCTGACATCCAGCGCCCGAATGGCAGCGGGTGTAACCCCTTCGCCCTGCATCTCGTCGATCAGAGCGGCCAGGCTATCGGAAAGGTCGAAAATCGAGGCCCGCGCTGCCAGATCGGGCTGCTGGTCCAAAAGGCGCGTGATCAGCTGCACCAGTTCCAGCCGCCGCCGCAATGGTGGAACGGCGGGTGGAAGATGGGTGGCCGCGCCCAGCGCCGTCAGGTCGGTGACCAGCGACACCCGCGGCAACAGTGCCGCCGGCCCGGCATCGAACAACGCGCGGATGCGCCGCTCCATCCGGTGGGTGTTGACCACCAGCTGCACCCCCGCCAGCACATGCGGTGGCTGCCCGGCAACACGTTGGTGCAGCCCCTGCACCAGCGCGCGCGGGAAATCGACGCCGGGCGGCAGGGCAAAGATACGGGGGTGCGGGCAGGGGTCAAACATCGCGCAGCATCTCCTCGGCCAGAGCGATCCCGCCTGGATGGCCGACATCGCACCAGCGCCCCGGATATTCCAGCGCAAAGAGCCGCCCGGCCGCCCCGATCCTGTTCCAGAGAAGGTTCAGCGAAAAAGCAGGCACGTCAAAACCATGCAACCCGCCCGTCTTGACGATCTGCACCCCGCCATAGACCAGCCCCGGCCCGCGTTCGATCCGCCCCTGCGCATCAAGGCTGAAATCGCCGGTCCCTGCATGTCCGATGGCCTGTTCCAACGGCACGCACATCAAAAGCGCATCCATATGTGCCGGATCCCAAGCCTCGGCCAACAGGGCAAAGGGATTCGGCCCCGACCAGATCGCATCGGTATTGCTTGTAAACACCGTTTCGGCCCCAAGCATCGGCAAGGCTTGCCGCAACCCCCCGCCGGTATCCAGGATATCGGGCTGCTCCTCGGACAAGAGCACCCCCCGTGGCGCCAGATGCGCCGCCAGCATCGGGGCAAGGTAATGCAGGTTCGCTACGATCCGAGGCGGGGAAACTGCGCGAGCCAGATCCAGCGTGTGATTGACCAGAGGGCGGCCCGCCACTTCGATCAGGGGTTTCGGGCGGGCACGGGTCAGGTCGCCCATGCGGGTGCCGAACCCGGCGGCGAACAGCATTACGGGCAGGTCGGTCTGTGTCATCTCGGGTGCAGTCGGGCCAGGTTTTCGGGTGAGGGAGGCGGCAGCGTTTCGCGCAGCAAGTCTGCGATACCCGCCATGGCCGGATGCTCCAGATCGCGCATCACATGGCGCCAGACCGCGGCCATCAGCGCCAGATACCGGGTCTTGCCCATCTCGCGCGACAGCCGGGCAAAGACGCCCAGAATGCGCAGATTCCGCTGTACGCCCAGCACGGCATAGGCGGTGCGGAATTCGTGGTCGTCCGCACCGGTCTCGGTTATGAACCGGTCGATCATGCGCATTTCGATCCGGGCCGGCACATCTCGCCGGATGTCCTGCAACAGGCTGACCAGATCATAGGCCGGGTGGCCCACGACCGCGTCCTGGAAATCGAGCAGCCCGACCCGGGCCGTCCCGGCGCGATCCGGCAGCCAGAGCAGGTTCTCGGCGTGATAGTCCCGCAGGATCAGCACTTTGGGTCCCTGGATCGTCCGGTGCAGGACGCCTCCGAACCGGTCGATAAAGCGATCCCGCATCTCGGTGCTGTCAGCGCCTGTGATCCCACTCACATAGTGATCAAAGGCGATATCGGTCTTTTCGGCCAGCGGCGCCGGGCCATAGCTGTCGAGACCGGCCATCAGCGGCATGTCGCGCAGCGCTACCAATAGATCGGTCGCGGCCTCGTAAAGCGGCACTTCTTGTGACGGGTCGCGGGTGATGACGCGGGTAAAGAGGTCGTCGCCCAGGTCTTCGATCAGTAAAAAGCCCTGCGCTGGATCCTCGGCCAGGATCTCGGGCGCGCTCAGGCCCTGGGCGCGCAGATGCCGCGCCGTTTCGACAAAGCGGTGTACCGTTTCGCCCTGCGCGGGCGGGGCGTCCATCAGCACGGCGGTCTGGCCGGTTTCCGGGTTGCTCAACCGCTCATAGCGGCGAGCCGAGGCATCGCCTGCCAGCGGCGTTCGCGAGGCGCCGGCCCAGTCGGTTTCGGCCAGGAAAGCGGTGGCAAGCGCGCTTCGGTCACTCATTTCAACGCCTCGATGCGCGTGGTCCATTTTGGATCGGTCCAAGACAGGGTCAGGCGGCGTTTCAACTCGTCCTGAGGGTCGGTTTCGAAATGCAGATGCAGGGCATGATCCGGTGTCAGAGGGCCCAGCCGGTCTGGCCATTCAACCAGCGTGATCGCGTCCGAGAAGGCTTCGGACAGGCCCAGTTCCTCGATCTCGTCCAGTCCGGTCAGGCGGTAGAGATCGCTGTGCCAGATCTCGCCCCGGGTGCTGTCATAGACCTGTACCAACGTGAAGGTGGGCGAGGGGATATCCTCGGCCACGGGTAGCAGGGACTGGATCATGTGACGGGCGAAATGGGTCTTGCCGCTGCCGATCTCGCCCGACAGCAACAGGCAATCCCCCGCTGTCAAAGCGGCACCGAGAACCACCGCCAAACGGGCGGTTTCATCGGGGCTGTCAGGGTGCAGGATCAGGGGCAAAGCGGTCATGGCGCCACAATGACCGCGGTGCATTCCGGCTGCAAGGCGGTATCACCCCCCGGCGTGGGCGGGGCCGCGCGCGGCTGTCTCTACGGGTGCAGAAAAGGATACCAGGGTAGAGCCGTTCTGGATCGGGCTGACAGTGCAGATCAGATGCGCGCCGCTGCGCAATTGCACGCGCCCCCCCCATTCGGCCCGGTTTTCGCGGCTTTCGACAAAGTCTCGGATCTCGCCCCAGAGCGGCGTCGCGGCGCAAAGGTCCTGCCAGGTTCGGGTCGCATCCACGATCGTCACCTGTGCAAAGCTGAGATCGGGATCGGATTTCCACAGCCGGTGATAGGCGGCGTTGGAAAAGGCCAGCGACCCGTCGGCGGCGAACACCGCTATCGCCGCATCCAGATGGTCCAGCACCGCCTGCCCCAGCTCCAGTTCCGAGCGGAACCGGCGGGTCAGGGTGATCTCGGCGGTGATGTCCTCGAACAGGAAGGCCACCGCGCCATCAGGATGGGGCCGCCCGCTGACCGAATAGACCGAGCCCGAGGGCAGCGACCAGGTTTCCTGATAATTGCCGCTCGATGCCGCTTGCAGCAGGTCGTTCATCTGCTGGCGCCAGCCACCGTAATTCTTTGGCTCCGGCATCATGTTGAGATTGCGCAGCCTGTCAAAGAAGCTCGACACCTCGGGTCGGCTGCTGAGGAAATCGGCGGGCAAACAGGTCAGGTCGATCAAGGCGGGATTGAACAGGGCCAGTTGCCGGTTGCGGTCAAATATCGCCAGCCCGATGGACAGTTGGGCAAAGGTCTTGGCAAGGGTCTGCACGAAATTGCGCTGGGCGACTTCGGCATCGACGACCGCGTTGATGTCCATCGCGTAGCAGAGACAGCCTTCGTCCTGCGGGACGATAACAACGTCGAACCATAGTTTGGTGCCGGTATCGCCGGTCGCGATGGAAATCCGGGTTTTCTTGCCCGGCGCGCCTATGTCCGAGACGTCGGGAAACAGCGGGTCGAACAGTTCCGGCGAGCGACCTCGAACCTTTCGGGCGAGAACCACATAGGCGGCGTTACACCATCGGATGCCGCCATCTCCGCCTAGATACCAGACCGGATAGGGAGCCTGGTCCATCGCAAGTCGCAGCGGGTCGGTATCGGGGTTCTGCCGTTTACCATCTTGTGTCTGGCAATGCCTGCGCAGTTCGACCCGAATGATGCCGTCGATCCATTCGCAAAAGACATCGCGGTCAGCCCGTCCATCGATCGCGGTGACGACCAATTCTCCTTGCTGTTCCACGTGCTCGGGATCCGATGGGAATCCAGGGAATTCGTCAGCAAGCCTGTCGCGCAGGCCGTGCCAGTCATGAATACCTCTGTCGGTGCCTGGATGCGAGGCACCGATCAGGTCGGTGCCGTCAAATAGAAACACATGCCCTTGCCCGCCGCCCGGTTCGAATATCCGTCCTATTGGTTTGCCCGCGCGCATCGAGACGATCAGGAACCGTCCTGTCAGACCCGCAGACAACAGGGCAATTGCCGCCAGAGCCAGCCAATCCGCCATATTCGCAACCCGCCTTGTCCCGTCCGAATGGATCGATCCTGAGGGTCAGAGGTTAACACAAGTTTAACTAAACTTGAAACTGCTCATTCAACCCTAGCGGGACAGGATTCTCGCCGGTCTGAGCGTCGATCTGCGACCGGGGCCACACGACCAGAACGATTGCACCACGGCGTTCGGACTGATCGGTAAGCGTCTGGTAGGGATCCGAACCATTGGCAAAGCTCAATTCGGCTCCGCTGCGTTCCAGCAGGGTCTTGGCGATGAACAGACCCAGGCCCATGCCTTCGTATTCCGGCCGGGTGCGGCGGTCGATCTCGGCACGGCGACGGCGCACGAAAGGATCGCCGATCCGGCCGATCATGTGGCCGGGATAGCCGCGACCGTCGTCCATGATTGAGACCGTGATCGTCTCGGCTGTCCATTCCGCCTCGACCCAGACATTGGCACGGGCAAAGTCGACCGCGTTCTGGATCAGGTTGCGCAGCCCGTGGATGACCTCGGGCTTGCGCAGGATCGAGGGCTGTTGCAGATCGCCACCCGCTCCGGGACCTTCGTCGAAATGCACGGTCTTGCCGCGGTGCACATGCGGTTCGGCGGCCTCGTGGATCACGGTAGACAGCGGAGCCTGGCGCAGATGCAGATCGTCCTTTCCCGCCCGGCCCATGTCACGCAGGATATCGCGGCAGCGATCCGCCTGCTCGCGGATGAGCGCCGCATCCTCGCGCAGGTCGGGGCGGTCATCCAGCTCTTCGACCAGCTCGGAACTGGCCAGTTTGATCGTCGCCAGCGGTGTTCCCAACTCATGTGCGGCGGCGGCCACCACGCCACCCAGATCGGTCAGCTTCTGTTCGCGCGACAGCGCCATCTGGGTCGCAGCCAACGCCTCGGACATCGATTGCACCTCGGAGCTGATCCTGTAGGAATAGGCGCCCAGAAAGATGATCGCGATTATGATCGCCGTCCAATGGCCAAAGACGAACACATCCGGAATGCGCAGGACAAAGCCCATCTCGGTTCTCAACGGAACGTGATAGAGGCCCAGCAGCGTAACCAGAACTATGGCCGTGGTGCCGATGAACAGGGTCGAGCGCAGGCCCATGACATTGGCCGAGATGATCACCGGCCCGACCAGAAGCAGCGCGAACGGGTTGTGCAATCCGCCGGTCAGATACAGCAGGAAGCCCAGCTGCAACAGGTCGAACAACACCATCAAAAAGTTCTCGAACTCTCCCAAGCGCTTGTTTTCAGGGAAAAGAAAGATCGCAAGCAGGTTGCCGACGGCCGAAATGCCGATGGCCAGGTAGCACAGGCCCAGGTTCAGTTGCAGGTGATAGCTGTGCTGTGCGACCAGAATCGCGGCGACCTGCCCGGCAATGGCCACCCATCTGAGCAGGATCATCGTGCGCAGACGGATCCAGCTGCTGCGCTCTTGTCCGAGCACGAGGTTCATGTTGGAGTCCGGCATCGCGCGCCTATGTCCAGTTGCAACGGCTGGCTATCTTGATAGGTGTCCGGGCCGAGACGATCAACATCTCTGACCTTGAGGCCGAAAATGACCCGACTCTATGCCTTTCTCGCCGCGGTGGTCGCTGCCACCGCACTGGGCGCCACCTGGATCGCCACCCGAGGCGGTGATGGAGATGATCGGTTCGCCCAATGTCGCGCCGGGCAGATTGCCGGCGGGGCCGAGACCATCGGCGGCCCGTTCGAACTGGTCAATGCCAAGGGCGAGACCGTGACCGACAAGGATGTGATCACAGAGCCGTCGTTGCTCTATTTCGGCTATACGTTCTGTCCTGATGTCTGCCCGCTGGATACCTCGCGCAATGCCGAGGCCGTGGACCTTCTGGAAGACCGGGGCCAGAGGGTGACCCCGATCTTTATCTCGATCGACCCCGACCGGGACACCCCCGAGGTGGTTGGCGATTTCGCCGCCAACCTGCACGAGCGCATGATCGGCCTGACCGGTTCGCCCGAGCAGGTCAAGGCCGCAAGTCAGGCGTACAAGACCTATTACCGGGCACAGGACAAGAGCGACGAGTACTACCTGGTCGACCATTCGACCTTCTCTTACCTGGTGCTGCCCGAGCATGGCTTTGTCGAGTTTTTCCGCCGCGACGAGACGGCAGAGCAGATGGCCGACCGGATCGGATGTTTTCTGGACGCCATGTGATCACGACAGAGGCGTTTGACCTTGCCGCAGTCGCTGTTAATACTCGCCCTTAGGCAAAAACACGAAAAACAGCGGAAAGAATGAGCATGGTCGACGCCCCCCAGCCCGATATCGGACCCGACAAGTCGCTGTTGCTGGTCGATGACGACGAGCCGTTTCTGCGCCGGTTGGCCAAGGCGATGGAAAAACGCGGCTTCGAGATCGAGACCGCCGGTTCGGTTGCCGCCGGGCGCGCCATTGCCACCGCCCGGCCACCGGCCTATGCGGTGGTCGATCTGCGGCTCGAGGATGGTAACGGGCTGGATGTGGTCGAGGTGCTGCGCGAAAAGCGGCCCGATTGCCGGGTCGTGGTTCTGACCGGTTACGGTGCCATCGCCACCGCGGTTGCGGCGGTCAAGATCGGGGCCACCGACTATCTGTCGAAACCCGCCGATGCCACCGACATCACCAACGCCTTGCTGGCCACCGGCGACGAATTGCCACCGCCGCCCGAAAACCCGATGAGCGCGGACCGGGTGCGGTGGGAACATATTCAGCGTGTCTATGAACTCTGTGATCGTAACGTTAGCGAAACCGCGCGCCGGCTAAATATGCACCGTCGGACCCTGCAAAGGATTCTGGCCAAGAGAAGCCCGCGCTGAGAGGTTCGTTATGGCGCAAGCGCCTGAACTCGACCCCAACGATCCAACGACACAACCGCAGCCCAATGGCGGCTGGTCCGAGGGGCTAGACACTCTGACCGGCGCAATAGTGGTACCGCCCGAGGTCAGCGGTTTCACCCAAGAGGCTGGCGTGCTGTACAGCGATGGCCGCTATTGTCCGCAGGGTGCGCTTTGGCGTCGTTATCGCCCTCTGACGACCGAACCCCCGATGCCTGAAAGTGTGTCGGAAACCCTGTCCGGTCGCTGGCTGTGGGGTGGGGTATTGTGGGCGCATTTCGGCCATTTCCTGGTGGAAAGCACCGCGCGGCTTTGGGCGCTGGATCATATCGAAGGGCCGATAGACGGCGTGCTGTTTATCCCCAAACGCCCGCGTGTTGGCGATCAGATTCGTGGATTTCAGCGCGATTTCATCGACCTGATGCGACCTGATCTGCCAATCCATGTGGCCACCGCGCCGACCCGCGTCGAAGAGTTGATCGTGCCCGGGCAGGGTTTTGGCCTGGGTCCGATCACGCAGGGCACGCAGAAATTCCGCAACGCGATCCATGCCGGGTTCGGCAAGTCGGTCGAACCGGACGGACCCAGCAAGATTTATATCTCGCGCTCGGCATTGGGCCTCGGCAAGGGTGGCATGTTGGGAGAGGAACGGCTGGAGGACCTGCTGCGGGCCGAAGGCTATGACGTCTTTCACCCCGAGAAATACAATCTTGAAACCCAGTTGGCCCGCTACAAGGCCGCGACCCATGTGATTGCCGCCGACGGCTCGGCGCTGCACCTTTACGCCATGGTCGGACGGCCCGATCAGAAAGTGGCGATGATCCTACGCCGCAAGGCCGGGGCCACCAACCTACTGGCCAAGAATGTCGCCCATTTCTGTCGCTGCAACCCGATGGTGATCGACGCGCTTTATACCGAATGGGTGCGGGGCGAGGGTGGCAAATCGAACCGGCTCTCCTTCGGCGAGCTCGATCATGCCGTGATCGGGCGCGGCCTGGCGATGGGCGGTTTCGTGCGCCCGGACGTGGACTGGCCGCGCGCAACCGACGAGGAGCGCGCCCAGATGTTCCGCGACAAGGGGCTGGATCAGGCCGGCGATTTTGTCGAGAGCGAGGAATATCAAAAGCGCCGGCGCCGGATCATGCGGCAGGAGCGGCGCGCACGCCGTGCCGCGCGCGATGACGCCGCAGCGGATCAGACTTCGGAAATCAAGGCCTCGTAGCGGGCGGTAAAGGCGGCGCGCGTTTCCAGCGGCGGTCGCAGGCAGATGTCCAGGCCCTGCATCAGCTCGGGTTTCTGCCTGCCAAAGAACTTGTTCGCCTCGGCCTCGGTAAACCCGGCGATCCGTGTGGCCTCCATCCAGGCGCTGACCCGGTCGGCGCGTTTGATCTGTTTCTTGATCTGCACCGGCAGCACGGCGGGCAGGCCGAACCGGATGTGGATTGCCGCTGTCAGCCGTGCGTCAAGCAGCCCGTAATCGGCCCCGACCGCTGCCTTGACCGGAGAGATCATGTCGCCGATCACATATTCGGGCGCGTCGTGCAGCAGCGCCGCCAGCCGCCACTTCGCCTCGGCGCCGGGGACGATGCGGGCAAAGATATCCTCGACCAGCAGCGAATGTTCAGCCACCGAATAGGCGAATTCCCCTCGTGTTTGCCCGTTCCAGCGCGCGACAAAGGCCAGCCCATGGGCGATATCCTCGATCTCGATGTCGACCGGCGTCGGGTCCAGCAGATCCAGCCGCCGCCCCGACAGCATCCTTTGCCAGGCTCTGGGTTGTGTTGCCATTGTGCCACGTCCCCTTTTGCGTGCCATGTTTTTGCCACATTCCGGGCGCAGCCTGATCCCTGTTCCGATCACATGCTGCCAGCCCAACGAACAGGTGTCGCGTTCGCGGCCCGGTGGCTTGATCGGTCTATCGAAGAGCGGGGGGCGTGTTATCTCCTCCCGGCACGTCCCCCTACAGATCCGTTCCTCTATGCGAAAGGAGCTTGCGATGATCAAGCCTCTGTTGGGAGCATTGGCCGGCTTTGGCCTGATCCTGTCCGCCGGGACGGCCACCGCGCAATCCTGTGCCGCGCGCGCGGCGATCGTCGACCGGTTGCAGCAGAAATACTCTGAACGACTCGCTGCCGGTGGCTTGCAGCCCTTGTCTGATGGCGCCTCGGTGATCGAGCTTTGGGCCTCGTCCGAGACCGGCACCTTTACCGTGCTGCTGACCCGGGCCTCCGGCATCAGTTGCATCGTCGCTGCGGGCACCGACTATTTCCAGACCCCCGACACCCAGCCGGTGCCCGATATCCCCAGCTGAGCCACAGCCGCGATCATTCCCCCTGATCCTCGTTGCCAGTCGAAGGCAGGGGTGATAGGGCCTCTGGCGACCGAATTTGCCGGAATGGAGTGACAGATGGCCGGGGATTATATCGTCAAGGACATTTCGCTGGCCGGGTTTGGCCGCAAGGAACTGGATATTGCCGAAACCGAGATGCCAGGCCTGATGGCGCTGCGCGAAGAATATGGCGAGGCGCAGCCGCTCAAGGGCGCGCGGATTGTCGGTTCGCTGCACATGACCATCCAGACCGCCGTCCTGATCGAGACGCTGGTGGCGCTGGGCGCCGATGTGCGCTGGGCTTCGTGCAACATCTTCTCGACCCAGGACCACGCTGCGGCAGCGATTGCGGCGGCAGGCATCCCCGTCTTTGCGATCAAGGGCCAGACGCTGGAAGAGCATTGGGATTACCTCGACAAATCCTTCCTGTTCGAGGACGGCCCCAACATGATCCTGGATGATGGCGGCGACGCGACGCTTTACATCCTGCTCGGCGCCCGCGCCGAGGCGGGTGAGGACATCATTCCGGTTCCGTCGTCGGAAGAGGAAACCGTGATCAAGGCCCAGATCAAGAAGCGCATGGCCGCCTCGCCGGGCTGGTTCACCAAGATGCGTGACCAGATCCAGGGCGTGTCCGAGGAAACCACCACCGGCGTCAACCGCCTGTATCAGCTGGTCAAGGACGGCCATCTGCCCTTCCCGGCGATCAATGTGAATGACAGCGTCACCAAGTCGAAATTCGACAACAAATACGGCTGCAAGGAATCGCTGGTCGACGGTATCCGCCGCGCCACCGACACCATGATGGCCGGCAAGGTCGCCGTGGTTTGCGGCTACGGCGATGTTGGCAAGGGTTCTGCCGCGTCCCTGCGTGGCGCCGGCGCCCGCGTGAAGGTGACCGAGGTCGACCCGATCTGCGCCCTTCAGGCCGCCATGGACGGGTTCGAGGTGACCACGCTGGAAGATGAGGTCGGCAGCGCCGATATCTTCATCACCACCACCGGCAACAAGGACGTGATCCGCATCGAGCATATGCGCGCGATGAAGAACATGGCCATCGTCGGCAATATCGGCCATTTCGACAACGAGATTCAGGTGGCCGCGCTCAAGAACCACAAATGGACCAACATCAAGGAACAGGTGGACATGATCGAAATGCCCTCGGGCAACAAGATCATCCTGCTCTCCGAGGGTCGTCTGCTGAACCTGGGCAACGCCACCGGCCACCCCTCGTTCGTGATGTCGGCCTCGTTCACCAACCAGGTTCTGGCGCAGATCGAACTGTTCACCAAGGGCGACCAGTACGAGAACAAGGTCTATATCCTGCCCAAGCATCTGGACGAGAAAGTCGCCCGCCTGCACCTGGCCCGGATCGGTGTCAAGCTGACCCAGCTGAGCCCCGATCAGGCCAGCTATATCGGGGTCAAGCCCGAAGGTCCGTTCAAGCCGGAACACTACCGCTATTGAGTGTCGGCGTCAGCCGATGCCCAACCGTTCTGACTGGCCGCCCCGATACGATCGGGGCGGCCTTTTGATACCGATCGCAGCGATCCGATAAAGCTTGACGCGTTAATCCCTAGTCCGCTTATCTCATGCAACTGAGCCGAGCCGTCAGGCGGCATGCACCTCTAGGAATGTGATATGCGTATGAAGTTTCTTTTCCCCCGCCGTTTGGTGACGATGCTGTGTGTGGCGGCGTTGGGGCTTTCGGTCGGGACAACGATGGCCGAGGCGAAACCCAAGGTAACCGTTGTGAACAAGACCTATGTGGTGAATGCCACCACAGCGCAGGACCTGATCCGGGAGATGGATGCGCGGGGACCCAACGGGTTCTGGGCCTATACGGACTGGTATGTGAAATGGTCCGGCAGTTGCGACCTGTCAGTCAGTATCACCTATACGATGCCCAAGCATAAGAACGAGGCCAAGCTGGATCCGGAGCTGCGCAAAAGCTGGAAATCCTTTGTCACGGCCCTGAAGAAACACGAGGAGTTGCACGGCGCGCATGGTGTTCAGGCCGCCCAGGAAATCGAGAAAACCAAATGTGCCAATGGTGACGCGGTGATTAAGAAATGGGCCAAACAGGACGAGGTCCTCGACAAGCGTACCGACCACGGCAAGAAGGATGGCGTGGTCTTGAAGTGAGGCGGCCCGTCGCGTTGTCTCTCGCCTCGGGGCTGACTTGACGCGATGACAAGGCCGATCACGGCGACTTACAGGGAAAACCGGCCAAGTTTTCCCTTTGTGCGCGACCCGGCTGCCGCTACGCTCTCGCCAGTGCCGGATAGACTGGCCGAAAACAGAAAAACTCGGGAGAGTGAAGAGATGGGAAAACGCGACGACCTGATCGCCCAATATGCAGACGATCTGAAGAACAAGTGCGGGATGGAACCCGACATGGACCTGCTGACCAAGGTTACCATTGGCTGCGGTCCGGCGATTTATGATGCCGATGCCTCGACCGTCGCGTCGAGCCAGCCGGGTGAGCTGGAAACCGTCAAGAACAATTTCCTGATCAAGAAACTGGGCCTCGCCGACGGGCCGGAACTGGATGCCGCCATTGCCAAGGTCGTGGACACCTATGGCAAGTCCGAGCGCAACAAGTATCGCGCCGTCGTCTATTACATGCTGACCAAGCATTTCGGCAAGGAATCCGTCTACGGCTGAGCCAACGGCATGCTGTACACGCAAGCGCCCGCATTGGCGGGCGTTTCGCATTTTACGAATATTGTCAAAGCTTTGCCTTTGCGCCGGAACGGGTATCGGGCGTATAGGTAGTGTATGACCAGGACGGTCAGAACCTCGGTACAGAATTCGCGTGTGGTGTGTTGGGAGCACGCGGGGGTAGGGGAGGGTTCTGAACCGTCAGGACCTTCCCCTTTTTTGTTGCGCCGCCGCCCGAGACCGGGGTTCTAGAACAGCGTCAGGATCAGGCCCATCACCGCGCAGGCCAGTGTTGCATAACCCCCGTCGATCAGGCTGAGCCGCAGCGGGCGCATACCATAGAGATTGTTGAGCGTGATCCAGGGTGTGATGAAGAACAGCCCGATGCCGATCCCCGCCACGATCCCCGCCCCCGCACTGTCGATCCCCGAGAGGGCAAAGACATGCCGCATCATCCCCGCCACGACCAGTTGCAGCAGAAAGCTGGCCGCAAAAATGCCAGGGGTCATGCCGCCCTGGGGTTTGCCGTCGGGGCCGCGCGGCACTTTGGCATCCTGCATCCAGGGTTCTGCCAGAACCATGTACCAGACCGATCCCAGCGCAAATGCGCCAAACGCGGCCGCCAGCACATTCAACAGTTCCATCCTTGCCTCATCGAGTATCCGCGATGCGGCCAGAATGCATGATCAGTCGGGATCTGTCTGCCCCATTGCGCAGACTGCGCGCCATTCCGCTTCGGTCACCGGCTGCACCGACAGGCGCGAGTTGCGTACCAGAACCATCTCGGACAGGCGCGGGTCGGCCTTGATCTGGTCCAGCGTCACCGGCTGCTGAAAGGGGCGCACCGCCTTGATATCCACGCATTCCCAGCGCGGGTCATCCGCCTTGCTGTCGGGATGAACCTCGGCACAGACCTCGACGATACCGACCACCGCCTTGTCGCTTTGCGAGTGGTAGAAAAAGCCCCGGTCACCCAGCGCCATTTCCCGCATGAAGTTGCGCGCCTGATAATTGCGCACGCCATCCCATTCTTCACCCGCATCGCCCTTGGCGACCTGATCGTCCCAACCCCAGGTCTCGGGTTCCGATTTGAACAGCCAATAGGCCATCAGCCGATTACCTTTTTCCACGGGATCAGTTGCACCGACTGGAACAGCCCGGCCTTGGCATAGGGGTCATTTGCGGCCCAGTTCTCGGCCGCGGCCAGATCGGCCACATCAAGAATGACCAGCGAGCCGATCATCGCGTCACCGTCCAGCAGCGGCCCGGCCTGCGCCACAACGCCGGTTTCCTCGATATAGGCCAGATGGGCGGCGCGATTGTCGAGCCGGGTTTGCAGGGCGCCGTCCTTGTCCCGTGCGATCAGGGCAACCAGCATGTCATTCCTCCTTGAGCGGTCGGTTGAGTAGCGAACGCATCGCTTCGGCGACACTGTAATCGCCGTTTGAAAGCTGCGCCACCGTTGTGCTGATCGGCATCTCGATCCTGTTATCGCGGGCCAGTTGTGCCACCGCATGGGCAGTGGCGACACCTTCGACCGTGGTGGCGTGGTCGAACGGTTCCTGTCGGCCCAATGCCAGACCGAACCGATAGTTGCGCGACAGGTCGGACGAGCAGGTGAGCATCAGATCGCCAAGGCCAGACAGGCCCATCAGGGTCTCGGGCCGGGCGCCTTTCAGAGCCGCCAGCCTCTGCATCTCGGCAAAGCCACGGGTCAACAGCGCGGCGCGGGCGCTGTCGCCCATCCCGGCACCGATGCAGGCGCCGCAGCCGATCGCGATCACGTTCTTCAGCGCGCCACCAAGTTCGGCCCCGATCGTGTCGGTGGTCCGATAGAGCCGCAGGTTGGCGGTGGTCAGCTGTGCCTGCAAATCGCGACCCAGATCGGCCTCGGCGCAGGCCAGCGTCAGTGCCGTCGGCAGGCCACGCGCGATATCCTGGGCAAAGCTGGGTCCGGTCAGCAGCGCGGTGCAGGTGCCGGGCAGGGTTTCTGCCATCACGGCCATCGGGCCGAGGCCGCTATTCAGCTCGATCCCCTTGCAGCAGGCGACCAGAACCCGCCCGAGCAATGCAGCCGCATGATCTGACATCATGCCGCGCAGTTTCTGCATCGGCACCGCCAGGAGCAGCGTGTCGCAATGCGAAGCCTGATCCAGATCATCGGTAACGCTCAGCGCTTCGGGCAGCGGCAGGCCGGGCAGGCGCTGTTGGTTCTCGCGGGTCTCCTGCATCTGCCGCGCCTGTTCGGGGGACCGTGACCACAGCGTGACCGGACCCTTGCCCGCAAGCGAGATTGCCAAAGCGGTGCCGAATGCGCCCGATCCCAGAACAGCGACACTCATGCCTTGGCGCCCTTCTTGCCGCTGCCCAGCATCGCCGGGCTGCTTTGATCGAGTGGCCAGCGCGGCCGGGCGGTCAGGTCCAGCCCGTCGCGGGCGCCGCTGCAGAAGCGTTCGAGACCGGCATAGGCGATCATTGCCGCGTTGTCGGTGCACAGGCGCAGCGGCGGCGCGGTGAAGCGGGCACCCGCCTCGGCGCAGACCGTTTCCAGCGCCGCGCGGATGGCGGCGTTGGCCGCCACCCCACCAGCGACCGCGACAACCGGGTCTGCTGGGTCCTCTGCCAGATAGAGCGCCAGCGCGCGTCGGGTCTTTTCCGCCAGGGTATCCACCACGGCGGCCTGAAACCCGGCGCACAGATCGGCGCGATCCTGCCGGGTCAACCCGCCCTGTTCGGCGACCAACTGGTCGCGCATCCGCATCAGCGCGGTCTTCAACCCCGAAAAGGACAGGTCGCAACCGGGTCGGTCCAGCAAGGGCCGGGGAAAGCGGAATCGCTTGGGATCACCCTGCCGCGCCTCGCTCTCGACCGAAGGACCGCCGGGTTGCGGCAGGCCCAGCAGGCGCGCGGTCTTGTCAAAGGCCTCGCCCGGGGCGTCGTCGATGGTCCCGCCAAGCCGTGAGAACTGTTCGGGCCCGTGGGCGATCAGGTATTGGCAGTGCCCGCCCGACACCAGCAGCATCAGATAGGGATAGGCGATCTGGTCGGTCAGGCGCGGGGTCAGCGCGTGGCCCGCCAGATGATTCACCCCGATCAACGGCAGGCCGCTGGCGGCGGCGATCCCCTTGGCGCACATCACCCCCGACATCACCCCGCCGATCAGGCCCGGCCCGGCGGTCACCGCCACCGCATCCAGATCGGCCAGGGTAACGCCAGCCTCGGCCAGCGCCTGGCGCACGCAGATATCCAGCTTTTCGGCATGGGCGCGGGCGGCGATCTCGGGCACCACGCCACCATAGGCGCTGTGCAGGTCGGTCTGGCCATGCACGACCGAAGACAGGATCTCGGCCGCCTGCCCCTCGGTCTGGCGCACCACCGCGGCGGCGGTATCGTCGCAACTGCTTTCCAGCCCGAGTATCGTCAGGGTTTGCGCCATCGGCCCCACCGTTGCATGATGTTCGGCGAGCGGGGTATCACCCCCGCGACCCGCAAACAATCCCGCCACGCAGGAGCGCACCGCTGATCTATCTGCTGATGACCCGCCCGCGTGGCGCCTCGGAACGGTTTGTCGCCGGGTTGCGCCCCGAGATCCGGCAGGCGCTGAACGTGGTCTATTCCCCGCTGTTGCGGATCGAGCCGACAGTCGAGGCGCTGGATTTTGGTTCGGCGGCGGGTCTGATCTTTACCTCCTCCAATGGTGTGGGCATCGCCGCGCGCTTGACCGCAGACCGGTCGCTGCCCTGTTTCTGTGTCGGGCGGGCAACCACCCGGATGGCGGCGCAGGCGGGCTGGTCTGCCACCATGGCGGGCGAGAGCGCCGAGGCGCTGATCGCGGGGATACTCGCGCGGCGTCCGGAAACGCCTCTTTTGCATCTGCGCGGTGAACATGGGCGCGGTGAAGTGGCGGCAAACCTGACCCGGATGGGGTTGAGGACCGGCGAACAGGTGATCTATGCCCAGCGCTTGTTGCCCCTTTCGGACGAGGCACAACGGGTTCTGACGGGTGGCAAACCCGTTATTGCACCGGTTTTCTCACCCCGGACCGCGCGACAATTTGCCGGGCTGTTGAACGGCACGCCGTCGCTCAGCGTCGTCGCGATGAGTGAGGCAGTGAAAAAACCATTTGAAAACAAGAAGCTTTCCGATCTGATAGTTGCCAAGACTCCGGATGCCGACGCCATGCGGGACGCGATTGAAATTGCCGTGACTCGTGCCATTCGGGTTGAGGGGCGTCCGGGCGCGCATTAGTGTCGAACGGCATCCGGTATTTGAAGATTTTCAGATTCGAAAGGGACAGCGCGGTGGCCGAGAAGAAAGACCCAGAGCTGGAAACCGTCACCGACCCTATGTCCGAGACCAAACAGGAGTTGCCTGAACCAACGGTTGACGAGGCGAAGGCGGCGACAGAGGCGCCTTCCGAAGCCGAAGCCGAAGCCGAAGCCGAAGCCGAAGCCGAAGCCGAAGCCGAAGCCGAAGCCGAAGCCGAAGCTACCCACGCGCCCGAGCATGACCCACAGCCTGCGCCACAGGCCGAGGCGCGGCGTGGTGGTTTTGCCCCGGCCCTGATCGGTGGCATTGTCGCGGCAGTGCTGGGTTTTCTGGCCGGACGTGCCGACCTGATCGACCCTCTGCTGCCGCCAGGCCTGCGCGCATCGGACGGTGCCGAGGCTATCGCTGCGCTTCAATCGAAACTTGATCAGCAGCAGGCAGCGCTGAGCGCCCTGAAATCCGATCTCGGCAAGATCGAAATGCCCGATATCTCGGGCCTGTCCGCACAACTGGGCGATCTCTCCGCGCAGCTTGCACCGCTTGCCTCCACTGCCAAGGACCTGACCAGCCGTACCGATAGCCAGGCGCAGGACCTGACGGCACTGGCTGCCCGCCTGTCCGAGATTGAAACCCGCCCGGTCGCCGAAGGTGCCTCGCCCGAGGTGGTTGCCGCCTACGAGGCCGAACTGGCCCGCACGCGCGAGGCGCTGGCGGCGCAACGTGCCGAGGTCGAACAGATGGTGGCCGATGCGCAGGCGTTGAAGGCAACCGCCGCCGCCGATGCGCAACTGGCCGCCAATCGTGGTGCTCTGGCGCAACTGCGTGGCCAGCTTGAGGCCGGTGCACCCTATGCCGAACCGCTGGCGGCGCTGACGGTCGCCGGTATCGACATCCCTGCCGCATTGTCCGGCCCGGCCGCCAACGGAGTCGCCTCGCTGGCTGTGTTGCGTGACACCTTCCCGCCCGCCGCCCGGGCCGCGCTCGCCGACCTGCGCGAAACGACCAAGGGAACCGGTCTTCTTGCCTTCCTGGAACGCCAGACCGGCGCCCGCTCGGTCACGCCCCGCGCAGGAGACGACCCCGACGCGGTACTGTCGCGGGCCGAGGCAGCGGTGACCTCTGGCGATCTGGCATCGGCGCTTGATCTTGTCGCGGCTTTGCCCGAGACGGCGCAGGCGGCCCTAGCCGACTGGGTTGCCCAGGCCAGCAGCCGCCACCAAGCGATTGCGGCAGCGGATACGCTGGCGCAAAGCCTGAACTCGAACTGAAGGACAGCCCATGCTGTGGTCATTGCTCAAGATCCTGGTTTTCGTCGCGATCATCGCATTGCTGGCACTGGGCGCCGGTTTCCTGATGGAGGCAAGCGGCGGTGTTCAGATCACCGTCGCAGGCACCGAATACACGCTTGGACCGCTGCAATCGGTGATCGGGTTCGGGCTGCTGGTGGTGGCGGTCTGGCTGTTCTTCAAGCTTCTGACGCTGCTCATCGCCACGCTGAAATTCCTCAATGGTGATGAAACCGCCCTCTCGCGCTATTTCGACCGGGGGCGTGAACGACGCGGCTATCAGGCGCTGACCGAGGGGCTGATGGCGCTGGCCTCGGGCGAGGGGCGTCTCGCCATGGCCAAGGCCGCGCGCGCCGAGAAGCTGTTGCAGAAACCCGAATTGACCAATCTGCTGGTGGCGCAGGCGGCCGAGATGACCGGTGATACCAAGAAGGCGGCCGAAACCTATCGCAAGCTGGTCACCGATCAGAGCACCCGGTTTGTCGGGGTGCGCGGGATCATGAAGCAGAAACTGGCCGAGGGCGATGACGAGACCGCCCGCAAGCTGGCCGAAAAGGCGCTGGCACTGAAACCCCGCCACGAAGAAACCCAGGACGTGCTGTTGAAGTTGCAGACCCGTGCCCAGGACTGGGCCGGCGCACGGGCAACGCTGACCTCGAAGCTGAAGACGGGCACGCTGCCGCGAGACGTGTACAAGCGCCGCGATGCGGTGCTGGCGCTGTCGGAGGCACGCGATTTGTTGTCCGAGACTGCAAGTATCGACCAACAGGAACGCGCCATCGAGGCCAACCGCCTGTCCCCCGACCTGATCCCGGCGGCGGCCATGGCCGCGCGCGCCCATATCGCCAAGGGTAAACCAAAGAACGCGGCCAAGATCCTGACCAAGGCCTGGCAGGTACAGCCGCATCCCGATCTGGCCCATGCCTATGCCGAGATCGCGCCGGATGAGACGCCCGCCGCGCGGATCAAGCGCTTCGCCGCCTTGGCCAAGGCGCATCCGCAGCATGCCGAAACCCGGCTGATGATGGCCGAATTGAACATCGTCGCCGAGGATTTCCCCGAGGCGCGCCGGGCGCTGGGCGATCTGCTGGAACACTCCCCCGATGCGCGTGCCTATACGCTGATGGCCGCGATCGAGCGGGGCGAGGGCGCCTCGGACGCGGTGGTGCAGGGATGGCTGGCGCGCGCGTTGACCGCGCCGCGTGGGCCGCAATGGGTCTGCGACAGCTGCCAGCATATCCATGCCGCATGGGCGCCGGTCTGTGCCCATTGCAACAGCTTTGACACGCTCAGCTGGCGGGCACCGCAGGACACCGATGCGGGGTCCACGACCACGGCGAACATGCTGCCGCTGATTGTTGGCGCCATCGAACAGAAGGCGCCCGAGGCTGATGAAGTCGAGTTCGAGACCGATGCCGATGGCGAAGACGCGGTGGAGGCGGTGGCCGAAGAAGTCAAAGAGGCCAGCGAATCAGCCACCCGGTGAGGGTCTCACAGACCCGATGCCGGTGGCGCCATCCAAATGATGAGCCCGCACCCCTTGTGATCGGCGCCCAATTTGGGCGCCGGTTTGGGGTCAGTATAGGCCTCAGTAGACGACGACGGAGCGGATGCTTTCGCCGGCATGCATCAGGTCGAAGCCCTTGTTGATCTCGTCCAGGCTCAGCGTGTGGGTGATCATCGGGTCGATCTCGATCTTGCCGTCCATGTACCAATCCACGATCTTGGGCACATCCGTCCGGCCCTTGGCGCCGCCGAACGCGGTGCCTTTCCACACCCGGCCCGTCACCAGCTGGAACGGACGGGTCGAGATCTCGGCCCCCGCCGGCGCCACGCCGATGATGATGCTTTCGCCCCAGCCCTTGTGCGCGCATTCCAGCGCGGTGCGCATCACGCCCACATTGCCGGTCGCATCGAACGAATAATCGGCGCCGCCCCTGGTCAGCTCGACCAGATGCGCCACCATGTCGCCCTCGACCTCGGCCGGGTTGACGAAATCGGTCATCCCAAAACGCTTGGCCATCGGCACCTTGTCGGGGTTCAGGTCGACGCCCACGATCTGGTCGGCGCCCGCCAGCCGCAGGCCCTGGATCACGTTCAGACCGATGCCGCCCAGGCCGAACACCACCGCGCGGCTGCCGATTTCCACCTTGGCGGTATTGATCACCGCGCCGATGCCGGTGGTGACGCCGCAGCCGATATAGCAGATCTTGTCAAAGGGCGCGTCCGGCCGCACCTTGGCCAGCGCGATCTCGGGCAGGACGGTGTGGTTCGAGAAGGTCGAGCAGCCCATGTAATGCAGGATCGGCGTGCCATCGAGCATGGAAAACCGGGTGGTGCCGTCGGGCATCAGGCCCTGACCTTGGGTGGTGCGAATGGCCTGGCACAGGTTGGTCTTGCCGCTCAGGCAATACTCGCACTGGCGGCATTCCGGCGTGTAGAGCGGGATCACGTGGTCGCCGGGTTTGAGCGAGGTGACGCCCGGGCCGACCTCGAGCACGACGCCCGCGCCCTCGTGACCCAGAATGGCCGGGAACAGCCCCTCGGGATCGGCGCCCGAGAGGGTGAATTCATCGGTGTGACAGATGCCGGTGGCCTTGATCTCCACCAGAACCTCGCCGGCCTTCGGCCCTTCGAGGTTCACCTCCATCACTTCCAGGGGCTTGCCCGCCTCAATCGCTACCGCCGCGCGCGTCCGCATCTCGTCTCTCCTTGTCCCGATCCTTTGCGTCCCGACCCCGAGAGCCGGGTTTCTTTGATACCGGTTTCGTGTCAGGTTCCGACCGCACCTGACCACACGGAACCGACATTTGTCAAAAAAGGAACGCCAATGTATCGATTTACCCCGATCTTTCTTTTGCTCGCCGCCTGTGCAGATACGGTTGAGGAACCTCGCGCAGCGGAACCGGCGCCGGTCGATCTGAGCTTTTGCAAGGGAGATGACCTGGGGGATATCGTCGGTCAGCCGGTTGCCACTGTGAGCCATCTGCTGCCCGAAGGCGCTCGCGTGATCGGCCCCGATAGCCTTGTTACGCAGGATTATCGCCCGAACCGTCTGAACGTCTCGACGGACAAGGCGGGACTGGTGACCCGGCTGTCCTGCGGCTGAACCCGCAGGAACCGGGTCGCGAGCCATGGGCTTGTTGCGCGATATCTGCGGTATGTTCAGACTGGAGAGCCGCATGATCCGCATCACCGCATTGCAAACCGAAACCGTCCGCGCCTGGCAAAGAGGCGCAACCGACGCCTATGGCAACCACCCCGAGCGTGTCCTGTCAGACGGGGCTGGCAACCCGTGCCGTCATTGCCTTCGCTACATACCGCAGGGAGCGCCGATGTTGATTCTCGCGCATCGCCCGTTTGACGGGCTGCACCCCTATGCCGAGACCGGGCCGATCTTTGTCTGTGCCGAACCCTGTAACCGCCATGCCGAGGACAGCCCGTTGCCCGAGGTGCTGACCAGTTCGCCCGACTACCTGATCAAGGGTTATGGGCGTGACGACCGTATCGTCTATGGCACCGGGCACGTGGTGCCGGCAGACGGTTTGCAAGAGGCGGCAAAGACGATGCTGAGACGGCCTGATGTCGCCTATGCGCATGTACGATCGGCCCGCAACAACTGTTACCAGGCAAGGATCGACCGGGCATGATCGGGGCAGGTCAGGTTGATGACGTCAGTGCCAGGAACACATCCTCGAGATCGGCCTGTTCGGTGCGCACGTCGCGAATGCGGATGCCAGCGGAGCGGACCGCTTCCAGCACAGCCTCCGCGCTGGTGCTCTGGCTGTGATAGCGCAATGCCAGAGTGCCGTCGTCGCGCGCCTCGGCCTCGATTCCCGGGCCTTGCGGCAGATCGGTGATGGGCCCTTCGGGTTGGATCACCATTGCGCGCGCGTCGAGGCGGCTGAGCAGGTTGGCGGTGCTGTCCCGCGCCACCACCTGACCCTGGTTGATGATGGCGATCTGATCACACATCTCCTGCGCCTCTTCCAGGTAATGGGTGGTCAGGATGATGGTCATGCCTTCGGCGTTCAGCTTGCGCACATTGGTCCAGAGCATCTGGCGCAGCTCGATATCGACGCCGGCGGTGGGTTCGTCCAGCACCAGAACCTGGGGCCGGTGCACCAGCGCCTTGCCCAGCAACAGCCGCCGCCGCATGCCGCCCGACAGGGTACGGGCATAGGCCTCGGCCTTGTCTGTCAGGCCGATCATGGCGAGGATTTGGTCGCTCCAGCGCCGTGATTTGGGCACACCGTATAGACCGGCCTGAACTTCCAGCGCGGCACGCGGGGTGAAGAACGGGTCGAGGTTCAGCTCTTGCGGCATCACCCCGATGGCGGCACGCGACTGGCGCGGGTTCTGGTCCTGGTCGAATCCCCAGATCGTGACCTTGCCGGCGGTCTTGGTGACCAGCCCGGCAAGGATGTTGATCAATGTGGATTTCCCGGCGCCGTTGGGCCCCAGCAGACCAAAGACCGAGCCGCGCGCCACGCTCAGGTCGATCCCTTTCAGAGCCTGCTTTTCCGGCTGTCCGTGACTGCCGCGATAGGTCTTGGTCAGACCCTCGATCCGGATTGCGTCTTCGGTCATGCGCGGCTCTTGCTCCTGCTCGCCTTGTCGCTCATAAACGGACCTAATCCATGTCCGCAGTGCCGACAACCTGAAGAAAGGCCCCCGCGATGACCATCCAAGCGCCGGAAACCAAGATCGTTGAAAAAAGCCGCGTTGCCTGTGACGGGGGCGAAGGCGCTTTGGGACACCCGCGCGTCTGGTTGCAGATCCCCGAGGATAGCGGCTGGGTCGAATGCCCCTATTGCGATTGCAAATATGTTTTGAAGGGCACAGAGCAAGGCTGATAGCCTGCCCAACCGGGTTCCGCCCAAATCTCGCCCCGATTTTCACTTAGCCGCTTTGGTGCGACCATCGTGGGTAAGTGACATGACAGACATGACCGCTGCTGATACGGGCAACCCGGTTTTTGGTTGGACCGGATTCTTCCTTGCAGCACTAGCCTTGTTCGCGGCGCTTTTCGTGTTCTGGGCCGGGCCGTTTGCACCGCAACAATCCACCGGCGTTTCGCTGGGCGAGCTTGCTGCCGAGATCGGAAAATCGACTTTGAGGGCCGCCGCAGGCATGGAGCAACCCGAACCGGTCGCCCCCACCCGCGACCTGGATGACTACTTGCGTATCGGTGTCGCCATGTTGGGCGGTTTGGCAATTGTTGTCTCGGTGATTGGCATCCTTCGTCATGAAAAACGACGTCCGGCCATCGCCGGAGTGGTCATCGGAACGGGCGCGATCCTGTTCCAGTTTGTTACCGTAGCTTTTTTCGCCCTCCTCGGCGCGTTGGTCATCATGGCGCTGCTGAACAGTTTCTCGGATGTGTTCAGCGGTCTGTTTGGCGGTTAAGGCATGTTCCTGACTGGTCACCCGGCTGACCCTGTGGCAGAACCATCCCTGACCGACAGGGAGAGCGCGCATGAGCAATTTCGGGAAAGGCTGCCATCTGCATCTGATCGACGGATCGGCCTTTATCTTTCGCGCCTATCACGCGCTGCCGCCGCTGACGCGCAAATCCGACGGGCTGCCGATCGGGGCGGTGTCCGGCTTCTGCAACATGCTGCAACGCTATGTCGATGGTGATCACGGGCCCGATGCGCCGACCCATCTGGCGGTGATCTTCGACAAGGGCAGTCACACCTTCCGCAACGACCTCTACGACCTTTACAAGGCAAACCGCGAGGCAATGCCCGAGGACCTGCGTCCACAGATTCCGCTGACCCGGCGGGCGACCGAGGCGTTCAACATCCCCTGCAAGGAGCTGGAGGGATATGAGGCTGACGACATCATCGCCACCCTGGCGCATCAGGCGCGCGACGCGGGCGGGCGGGTGACCATCGTCAGTTCCGACAAGGACCTGATGCAACTGGTGGGTGACGGGGTCGAGATGTTCGACGCCATGAAGAGCAAGCGCATCGACCGCGACGGCGTGTTCGAGAAATTCGGCGTTTTCCCTGACCGCGTTGTCGATGTGCAGGCGCTGGCGGGCGACAGCGTCGACAACGTGCCCGGCGCGCCGGGTATCGGCGTCAAGACCGCGGCGCTGCTGATCAACGAATTCGGCTCGCTCGAGGAACTGCTGGACCGCGCCGAAGAGATTAAGCAGCCCAAGCGCCGCCAGACCCTGATCGACATGCGCGCCCAGATCGAGCTTTCGAAACGTCTGGTTGCGCTTGACGCCAACACCCCGCTCGATTTCACGCTCGATGATCTGGAACTGCGCGACCCGGATCCCGAGAAACTCCTTGGCTTCCTGGCCGAGATGGAGTTCCGCACCCTGACCAAGCGGATCGCCGACAAGCTGGGGGCCGAGGCTCCGGTGATCGCCGAGAAGGCCTCGCCAGAGGCCGAAGAGGCGCCCCAGCCCGAGCAGCCGCCATTCGATGCGTCCAGATACGAATGCGTGCGTGATGCGGCGGCGTTGGAAAAATGGATCGCACAGGCGCGTGAACGCGGCTGGGTCGCGGTCGATACCGAGACCACCGGCCTCAACGAGATGACCGCCGATCTGGTCGGTATCTCGCTGGCGGTGGAACCGGGCGCCGCCTGCTACATTCCGCTGACCCATCGCGACGGTGACGCGGGTGATCTCTTTGGCTCGGACAAGCTGGCCGAGGGGCAGATGCCGCTGCAAGAGGGACTCGATCTGCTGAAACCGGTGCTCGAGGATCCCGCGATCCTCAAGATCGGGCAGAACATGAAATATGATGCAAAGATCTTTGCCCGCTACGGTGTCGCCGTGTCGCCAATCGACGACACCATGTTGCTGTCCTATGCGATGCATGGTGGTTTGCACGGGCATGGGATGGACACGCTCAGCGAACGCTATCTCAGCCATACACCGATCCCGATCAAGCCGCTCTTGGGTTCGGGCAAATCGGCGATCACCTTTGACAAGGTGCCGATCGACGAGGCGACCGCCTATGCCGCCGAGGATGCCGACATCACACTGCGGCTCTGGCAGCTGTTCAAACCGCAACTACACCGCGCGCAGGTCACCACCGTCTATGAAACGCTGGAACGCCCGCTGGTGCCGGTGCTGGCCGAGATGGAGATGCATGGTGTCAAGGTCGACCGCGAGGTGCTGAGCCGGATGTCGAACGCCTTTGCGCAAAAGATGGCGGGGCTCGAGGCCGAGATTCACGACCTGGCAGGTGAGACATTCAACGTTGGGTCGCCTGCTCAAGTGGGCGAGATCCTGTTCGACAAGATGTCGCTTGAGGGCGGCAAGAAGGGCAAGACCGGCAAGTATTCGACCCCGGCGGATGTGCTCGAGGATCTGGCGACCGAACACGAACTGCCCGCGCGCATCCTCGACTGGCGGCAGCTGAGCAAGCTGAAATCAACCTATACCGACGCGCTCCAGACCCATATCAACCCCGATACCGGGCGGGTCCATACCTCTTATTCGATCACTGGCGCCAATACCGGGCGGCTGGCCTCGACCGACCCGAACCTGCAAAACATCCCCGTCCGCACCGAAGAAGGCCGCCGCATCCGCGAGGCTTTCGTGGCCGAGCCGGGCAATGTTCTGCTGAGCCTCGACTACTCCCAGATCGAGCTGCGCATCCTGGCCCATATCGCCGATATCCCGGCGTTGAAACAGGCGTTTGCCGACGGGCTCGACATCCACGCGATGACCGCGTCCGAGATGTTCGACGTGCCGCTTGCGGAAATGACGCCCGAGATCCGCCGTCGCGCCAAGGCGATCAACTTTGGCGTGATCTACGGCATCTCGGGCTTTGGTCTGGCGCGCAACCTGCGCATTCCGCGCGCCGAGGCGCAGGAATTCATCGACCGCTATTTCGAGCGTTTCCCCGGCATCCGGACCTACATGGACGACACCATCGCCTTTGCCAAGGAGCATGGCTATGTACAGACCCTGTTCGGCCGGCGCATCCATACACCCGAGATCAACGCCAAGGGGCCACATGCAGGCTTTGCCCGCCGCGCGGCGATCAATGCGCCGATCCAGGGTACGGCGGCGGATGTGATCCGCCGCGCCATGGTGCGGATGCCGGATGCCATTCGCGACCTGCCGGCAAAAATGCTGCTTCAGGTGCATGACGAACTTCTGTTCGAAGTGGCAGAGGACGCTGTCGAGGACACTATCGCCGCAGCTCGCGATATAATGGAGGGCGCCGCCGATCCGGCGGTGCGACTGGATGTGCGGCTGGTGGTGGATGCGGGCCGGGGCGCCAACTGGGCCGAGGCACATTAGCGTCCGCGGTTCGCGTAGCGCCCCGTCAACCTGACCTGGCCGGGTTCAGGTTTCGCTGCGCACCAGGGCGGCGACCAGACGACGGGTCAACGGCGCCACGAACAGCAGCACCACCAGCGCGATGGGCCAGGCCAGCATCCAGGCGCTCATCCATTTGGCGGCCATGCCCGGAGCCACTCCGACAGCTCGGACCGTGGCCACGCATGTCACGATACAAGACATCAGGCCGGACATGATCGCGGCAGAGAGCAGGGGGGCGAACCGGGCGGGAAACATAGATATCTCCTAATGCATTCAAAATACCGCATATAACATCACCATCCGCGATGCAATCGCTTCGGATCAGACGGCACTGACCCAGGCGATAAAGGCGGGTACGGTCAGGATCGAGACGGCGGTTGAGAGCAGGATCGCCGCTGAAGCGCGCTGTGGCGCCACCCCGTAATGGGCGGCCAGCATATAGACATTGCCCGCCACCGGCAGCGCTGCGGCGGCAATCGCGACCGAGGCCGAGAACGCATCGACCGGGAACACCCACAAAACCGCCAGCGCCACCAGAACCGGGTGGATGATCAGCTTGCACAGGCTCAGCCAGGCGGCGATCTGTACCCGTTCGGCCGAGCGTCCAGCCAGCGAGGCGCCGATTGCAAACAGCGCGCCGGGGGTCGCCGCCCCACCGAGAATGGTCAGAAAATCGTTCAGCGGTCCGGGGATCGGCAGGCGCAGCGATGACCAGATCAGCCCGGCGGAGATGCTGACGATCATCGGGTTCTTGAGCAGCCCCAGACCGATCAGGCGCAGCGTCCCAAGGCTCAGCCGCCCGTCACGCCCGCCATTGATCAGGATCACGATGAGCGAGGAAAACACGATCAGATCGACCGACAGGACCAGCATCACCGGGCCGATCGCCGCCTCGCCAAACAGCATGGCAAGCATCGGCAGGCCTAGAAAGCCGACATTGCCGATGGCGGCGCATTGCGCCTCGACCGCTGCGGTCGGCACGTCCAACCGGCGCAGGAACGCCACCAGCGAGGCGACGCCATAGACACCGGCGGTGCCCCAAAGATAGCCCATCACCAGTTGTCCGTTGAAAATCTCGGCAAAGGGCAGGGTCGCGGCAAACCGGAACAGCATCGCCGACAGGGCAAAGAAGAACACGAACTTGGTCAGATAGGCGGTCGCCTCGGGCGTGAAGAACCGTGTGCGACCGGCCCAGAACCCCAGGCCGATGATCACGAAAAATGGCAATGTGCGCAGAAAGATCTCGACCATTCGAAACTGGTAACATGATTTGACCGGATGACAAGGCCGCTAGCCGCTGCCGATCAGCACTCCGGCGGCCAACACCAGCGCGCCGCCCACCACAACCTGGAATGCGGCGCGGAAGAACGGCGTTTCCATATATTTGTTCTGGATCCAGGCAATGGCCCAAAGCTCGAAAAACACGATGAAGATCGCGATGCTGGTCGCGGTCCAGAAATCGGGGATCAGATAGGGCAAGGCATGGCCCAGCCCGCCCAGCGTCGTCATGATGCCCGAGGCAAAGCCGCGCTTGACCGGAGAGCCCCGGCCCGACAATTCGCCATCGTCCGAGGCGGCCTCGGTAAAACCCATCGAGATGCCGGCCCCGACCGAGGCGGCGACACCGACCAGAAAGGTGGTCCAGGTGTCCTGAGTGGCGAATGCGGTGGCAAAGATCGGTGCCAGTGTCGACACCGACCCGTCCATCAGCCCGGCCAGTCCCGGCTGTACCCAGGTCAGGATGAACTGGCGATGCGCGGTTGCTTCCTCTGTCGCGCGGGTCTCGTCGTCCAGATGGGTCAATTCAAGATCGGACGCGGTGGCCTGATGCCCTGCCTCTGCGGCGGCTAGATCTCCCAGCAACTTGCGGGTGGCGGCATCGGTCGAGCGGGCGGCGGCGGCCAGATAAAACCGCTCGGCATCGCGCTCCATCGCGGTTGCCTCGGTGCGAATTCGTTCGATCCCGAGGTTTTCGACCAGCCAGACGGGCCTGCGCGCATAATACCCGGCTACATGCTCGCGCCGGATCAGCGGGATCACCGCGCCAAAGCGGCGTTCATGCAGGGCGATCAGTTGGGCCCGGTGTTGATCCTCTTCGGCGGCCATGCCGTCGAACAGTTTGGCCGTCGCCGAATAGTCGGCGCGCAGCATTTCAGCATACGAGCGGTAAATACGAGCATCGTCCTCTTCGGACGAGATCGCCAAGGCGATAACCTCTTGTTCCGACAGATCGCGGAAGTGTTTGCGATAGGAGAGAAACCGCATGCTCGACCTCTGTTTTAGAATGATTCCAAGATAACGCGGGCCAACGCGGTTGCAACCCGTTTCGCCCGAATCGTTGAAACTCCACCCGTCGCAAAATAGGTTGAAAAAACCGAATATCAGCGGAGACGGAATGACCCAGGCTGCGACCATCCTGCGCACGGGACGCAAATTCGACCAGGTGCTCAGGGGTGCGCGCGACGTGTTCATGAGCGATGGGTTCGAAGGTGCCAATGTCGATGACATTGCCCGCGCGGCCGGGGTGTCCAAGGCGACGCTCTATAGCTACTTCCCCGACAAGCGCCTTTTGTTCGTCGAGGTGGCGCAGACCGAGTGTCAGCTGATGGCCGAGCGCATTCTGGCGATGGTCGATGAAACGCGCCCCGTGCGCGAAGTGCTGACCATCACCGCGACTCAGCTGGTGGCATTTCTGACGTCGGATTTTGCGCAGCAGGTGTTCCGAATCTGCCTTGCAGAACGCGAACGTTTCCCCGAACTGGCGCGTGCCTTTTATGCGGCGGGTCCCGAGAACGGGCAGCGCCAGATTTGTGAGTATCTGGAAAAGGCGGTCGAAAAGGGCGAACTGGTGATCCACGATATTCCGATGGCCGCCGAGCAGTTCTCGGAACTGTGCAAGACGCGTCTGTGGACACGCGCCGTATTCGGCATCCAGACCCGCTTCAGCCAGGCCGAGATCGACGAGGTTGCTTTGGCCGCCGTCGATACATTTCTGGCGCGTTACGGGGCCTGACGGCGGCAAGTGGCCAAATGAAAAACGCCCGCCAGTGGCGGGCGCTTTCCCAAATCCGATTGCGGACCCGATTAGCGGCGCAGGCCCAGACGCTCGATCAGCGACTGATAGCGGGCTTCGTCCTTGCCTTTCAGATAGTCCAACAGCTTGCGGCGCTGAGCCACGAGCTTGAGCAGACCACGGCGGCCGTGGTTGTCTTTCTTGTGGGTCTTGAAATGCTCGGTCAGGGTCGAGATGCGCGAGCTGAGGATGGCAACCTGGACCTCGGGCGAACCGGTGTCGCCTTCCTTGGTGCCATATTCCTTCATCACGCGTGCTTTTTCTTCGGCAGTGATCGACATCGGGGTCTCCTTGTCAGGTTAGAGTGAATGGCGCAGGCCGGGATGTCGTCCAGCACAGGCCCATGGAGAGTTTCCGCACCAGAGCGATTCCGATGCGGATGCGCGCGTATACGCGGAATAGTCAGAGAGAGCAAAGGCTTTCTGCGGTTGCAGCTCAGGCGGCGGTGCCGGCAAGGGACAGGTCGCCCGGACGCGCCAGCACGATATCGCCGACACTCTCCGGTGCACCGCCACGCAGCAGCGCAACCTCGTGTCCGTCCACGGTGACCCGGCTGATGTCGGGATTCTCGGCATCCCTGCTGATCTCGATCTCGGGGGCCTGCCCCTCGGGACCGTCCCAGATCACCATCAAGCGATCCTCGTCAGGGTCGAAATCCATGACCTCGATCGCGGCACCATCCGACGACCAATCGCCGGCGATGATGTTGTCGGCACCGTCGCCACCGGTGACAATGTCGCCCGCCCCGGCCCAGATCGTGTCGTCGCCCTGCCCGCCATTGAGGTAATCGGGGGCCTGGTCCTCGGGCGCGGCCGGGATGCCATCTCGTCCCTCGACCCCGAGGATCAGATCATTGCCGAAACCGCCGAACAAGCTGTCCCGACCCGCGTCGCCGGACAGGGTATCGTCGCCATATCCGCCATGCAAAGCGTCGTTGTCGTCGCCACCATCCAGAAGGTCGTCATCCTGCCCGCCATAAAGCGTGTCGTCGCCGCGGCCGCCTTGCATCTTGTCATTGCCGAAATGGCCGAACAGGTTGTCATTGCCAGCACCGCCATCCAGGCTGTCATCGCCGTCCTCGCCATGCAACAGGTCGAACCCGTCGCCGCCACGGATCTCGTCGTCGCCGTTGGCGCCATGCAGCGTGTCGTTGCCTTCTGCCCCGTCGATGGTGTCGTTCAGATCGTACCCGTTGATCTGATCGTCCCCGTCTTCGCCGGTCAGAACGTCGCCCGCCTTGCCACCGGACAGGACAAGCCCATCAGCGCCGATGATGACGTCCGACATCAAGAGAGGTTCAGGCGCGGGGCCGCCGGAAATCATGCCCAGCGTTTCGGTGCTTTCGCTCTCCTGCTGGTCCTCTTCCGGCAGAAGCTCGTCATCACCGTTTTCTTCGCTTCCCCCCGTCATGAGCACGACGCCGCCAACGGCGGCCAGCCCCAACAGACTTGCGAGCATCAACATCCCACTACTCCAGACACACGTCACCCCTGTCTGCAAATATCCCACTATTGCAAGGGGTTCGTCAAAGTCGATCAGGATGGATGGTTAACAAGTGCCGGGTCCGGGCCAGAGCGCAGGTTGCTGCGCATACCCGATATAGAGCGGGTGCTTGGGATGCCCGTCCTTGGTCAGTCCCAGGTGGAACAGCGGCAGCCCGGTCCCACGCAGCAACCGTTCAACTGCTGGTCCACGGTCCAGATGGGCGCCATGCGTGCCCCAGGCGGCGACGATCTGATCTGCCCATTCGGTGCCCGCCAGGATGGCCGCATCGTTCTCTGGCCCGACCGGATCGGCGGCGGCGCGCATTTTGCGGGGATCGGTGTCGCGCCAGGCAAAGATATTGGTCACCTGAAAGGCGCCAAATCCCAGCGTGCGCGCCCGCCGCTCGCAGCGTTCAACCGTTGGATCGTTTTGCACCTCGGTCGCGGTCGAGGGGTTCAGCATCACGAACAGCGCCTTGCGCCCGGCCGGGTCCCAGACACGGGTCAGGCTGTAGCGGTAGCGCTCGCAGTCGGAATAGATGGCGGTCGACGGTGCGTCGCCCTTGGTATGGGTACGGGTGATCATGGGCGTGCCCTAGCACGCGCTGCGCCTTGCGTCACGCCCCGGAGGTTACTCGGACAAGGCAAAGACCCGCGACGGGTGCAGCTCGCCGGACTTGTATACCCCCACCGCCACCGCGCGCCCCTCGAACGAGGCCCAGGCCTCGTCGCCATATTCCGCGTCACCGGGATAGACCATGCCGGGATTGCCGTTGCGCAGGCGCTGGGCGCCTTCGGGGCTGCATTTCAGCTCGGGCAGGTCGGCCAGACCCTCCTCGAGCGGGCGCAGATAGCTGTCGAGTTCGGGCGTCTTGGCCAGCGCGTCGACCTGTTCGATCGTGATACCGTCCTCGGCCTCGAACGGGCCCGACCAGATGCGGCGCAGCTCGCGCACATGGCCGTGACAGCCCAGCGCGGTACCTAGGTCGCGGGCGATCGAGCGGACATAGCCGCCCTTGCCGCAGGTCATCTCCAGTACAACGTGGTCGGCGTCGGGCCGATCCACCATCAACAGTTCCTCGACCCAGAGCGGGCGGGCGGCCAGTTCCACATCCTCGCCGTCGCGGGCCAGCTTATAGGCGCGTTGGCCATCGATCTTGACCGCCGAGAACTTGGGCGGCACCTGCATGATATCGCCCAGGAACGGTGCCAGCGCTTCCTTAATCTGTTCATCCGTGGGGCGCAAGTCGCTAGAGGCGATCACCTCGCCCTCGGCATCGTCGGTATTGGTGGCTTGGCCCAGACGCACGGTAAAGACATAGGCCTTGAGCGCGTCGGTGATATAGGGAACCGTCTTGGTCGCCTCTCCCAGCGCGATGGCCAGAACGCCGGTGGCCTCGGGGTCGAGTGTTCCGGCATGACCGGCCTTGTTGGCGCCCAGCGCCCAGCGGACCTTGTTGACGACGGCGGTCGAGGTCATGCCGGCGGGCTTGTCCACCACCAGCCATCCCGAAATGTCGCGTCCCTTGCGTTTGCGTGCCATCCTGCCCTCGTCCAGATCTGAGGCGCGCGACCTATCTGATCCGGGCCGGGCTGTCAATTTGTGCCGCGCGGGTGCGGTTCAGCGATCGTCGACCGCGACGCCAACGATCGGGCCCATGGAAAAGCCCAGATCGGCACGGTTCTGCGACGGCGCGTAAAGGCGCGAGATATTGCCGTCGAAATAGAGCGCGTTTGGCGTTTTCAGTACATCGCGGAACAGGGTTCCGAATTCGTGAAACGTCACCGAGTTTCCCGAGATCGCAAATACGGCGCGTGTGCCATCGGCGCTGGTGCCAACCCCGTTGCGGATATAGCGCGAGGTCGAATCGGGCAGGAATCGCGGGTGCAGTGCGCCATCGATCACCAGCATCGGCCCGGATTGGGTGGCAAAGCGGCAATCCGGTTTCGCGGCCTGATAGTCGAGTGTCTCGATCACATCCGCCCGGCCCGGACGCAGGCAGAACACCCCGTTCGGCAACAGGCCGAAATTGCCTGGCCCGGCATTGGCGATCACCCGCTTTTGTTCGACCCCGTTCTCGACATAATGCCCGACAGGCGAGCGGTCGTCGTGATACATGCCCGCGTTCATGGCAAAGGCCAGCCGCTTGCCCTCGGCCCGCAGCGTCTGGTCGACGGTCGAGAACTGACCCAGCAGTGTCCCGTCCGCGTCATTGAGAAACAACCGCAGGTCCGCGTTGCGGGCATCCACCTCGCACACGGTATAAAGGTTGCCGCCATGGGTCAGGTCGCGGCACTCCACCGCCGCTGCCTGACCTGCGCCGGTCAACAGGGCGAGGACAGCCGCCGCCCGGATCACTCGTCCAGATCGCGGCGCACCGCGTCCTGATCGAACATCCGCCGCGTATCGTCGAGCCGGTCGAATGTCTCGTCCAGCCGGAACCGCAGGTCGGGGGTGAATTTCAGCCCCAGTTTCTTGCCGATCACCCGGCGCAGCTCTCCCTTGTTGCGGGACAGCAGTTGCACCACATCCTCTTGCCCCTTGCCACCCAGCGGCAGCACATAGGCGGTGGCGATCTTGAGGTCGGGAGAGGTGCGTACCTCGCCCACTGTGATCGACATCCGGTTCAGGTCGGGGTCATGCACGTCGCCGCGCGCCAGCACCTCGGACAGGGTGCGGCGGATTACTTCGCCGACACGCAGCTGACGCTGCGACGGGCCTGGGCCATCGTGGAACTTGTTCTTTGCCATGGCTTCGATCTAAGCGCAAAGCGAGGCTTTGCCAAGCGGTGCCGAACACGGTAGGAGGCATCACGCGCAGGAAAAGAAGGACCAAGCCATGACCCATATTCCAGGTATCGTGATCACCGGCGCCTCGGGACGCATGGGCCAGATGCTGGTACGGACCGTCACCGACAGCGACAAGGTGCGCCTGGTGGGCGCGCTGGAACGCCCCGGGCACGACTGGATCGGGCGCGATGTGGGCGAGGCGATGGGTGGTCAGGCGCTGGGTGTTGCGGTGACCGACGACCCGCTTGAGGCGTTTGCCAAAGCGCAGGCGGTGATCGACTTTACCGCACCTGCCGCGACGCTGGAATTTGCCGCCCTCGCGGCGCAGGCGCGTTGCGTGCATGTGATCGGCACCACCGGCATGACGGCGGAACAGATCGCGGCGCTGGAACCGGCGGCGCGTCATGCGGTGATCGTGCGGGCGGGCAACATGAGCCTTGGCGTCAACCTGCTGGTACAGCTGACCAAGAAGGTGGCCGCCGCGCTGGACGAGGATTTCGATATCGAGGTGATCGAGGCGCATCACCATCACAAGGTCGATGCGCCCTCGGGGACCGCGCTGATGCTGGGCGAGGCCGCCGCCGAAGGGCGCGGCGTGCGTCTGGACGATGTGGCCGACCGTGCCCGCGATGGCATCACCGGCGCGCGCCAGCGCGGCCATATCGGGTTTCACGCCATTCGTGGTGGCGACATCGTGGGCGAACATGACGTGCTGTTCGCCGCCCCGGGCGAGCGGATCGTGCTGCGCCACGTGGCCACTGACAGGGCAGTGTTTGCGCGCGGCGCGCTCAAGGCCGCGCTCTGGGGTCAGGGAAAGGCCCCCGGCCAATACGACATGGTCGATGTGCTCGGGCTCTGAACCCTGAGCCGTTAAGATTGCACTGTTATTTGGCAGTTGCCCATGACGGTGCCGTTGACCGCAAAACGGAGATTGTGTTTTCCCTTGACCTGCATAGACTTGCTTGCATGGAAAACGCGATCTTTGATGAAATGTGGGGACGGGACGGCGCGCTGCGCGAGGCCTATTCCGATTTCAACGGCTGGTTCGAGCAGGAGGATCCGGGTCGCCTGCGCAAGAAACAGGCAGAGGCTGAACGGCTGTTTCGTCTGACCGGCATCACCTTTAACGTATATGGACGCGCCGAGGCCGCAGAGCGGTTGATCCCCTTCGATATCATCCCGCGTATCATATCTGGTCGCGAATGGTCGCGACTGGCGCGCGGGATCGAACAGCGGGTCCGCGCGATCAACGCCTTTTTGCATGACATCTATCACCGCCAAGAGATCGTGCGGGCGGGCCGTCTGCCAGCCGAGATGATCTCGCGCAATGAAGCATTCTTGCCGCAGATGATCGGGGTCTCGCCACCGGGCGGGGTGTACACCCATATCGTTGGTATCGACCTGGTGCGGACGGGCCCGGACGAGTTCTTTGTGCTCGAGGATAACGCGCGCACCCCCTCGGGTGTCAGCTATATGCTGGAGAACCGGGAAACCATGCTGCACATGTTTCCCGAGCTGTTCTCGCAGAACCGGGTGCAAGCGGTACAGAACTATCCCCGGCAACTGCGCCGGTCGCTCTCGGCATGTGCGCCCGCCTCCGCCTCGGACAAGCCTACCGTCGCGGTGCTGACGCCGGGCATCTACAACTCGGCCTATTACGAACACAGCTTCCTTGCCGACAAGATGGGTGTGGAACTGGTCGAGGGGCACGACCTGCGGGTGATTGACGGGCGCGTGGCGATGCGCACGACCCGCGGGTACAAGACCATTGATGTCCTGTATCGACGGGTCGACGACGATTTCCTCGACCCTCTCAATTTCCGCCCCGACTCGGCTTTGGGCATACCTGGCATCATGGATGTTTACCGCGCTGGCGGCATAACCATCGCCAATGCTCCGGGGACAGGGATCGCCGATGACAAGGCAATCTATTCCTACATGCCGGATATCGTCGAGTTCTATACAGGGGAAAAGGCACTGTTGAAGAACGTGCCGACCTGGCGCTGCAACGAACCCGACAGCCTGGCCTATGTGCTGGACAACCTGACCGAGCTGGTGGTCAAGGAAGTACATGGGTCGGGTGGTTATGGAATGCTGATCGGTCCTACTGCCTCCAAGCGAGAGGTAAACGAGTTCCGCAAGAAGCTGATCGCCAATCCGGGCAACTATATCGCCCAGCCGACCTTGTCGCTGTCGACCGTCCCGATCTTTACCAAGGCGGGGTTGGCGCCACGCCATGTCGATCTGCGCCCCTTCGTGCTGGTATCGCCTCAGGGGGTCGATATCACCCCCGGCGGGCTGACCCGTGTGGCGCTGAAAAAGGGCAGTCTGGTGGTGAACTCGTCGCAGGGCGGCGGCACCAAGGACACCTGGGTGCTGGAGGACTAGAACATGCTGGGAAAGACCGCCGGCGGGCTCTTCTGGATGTTCCGCTATCTCGAGCGCTCCGAGAATACCGCGCGCCTGATCGAGGCAGGCCAGCGCATCGCGCTGACCAGGTCCGGTTCGGTCGACGATGAATGGACCAGCGTGCTGCAATCGGCCGGCGCATATGCCGGTTATGTCGAAACCCATGGTCCCGAGGTCACTCGCGACGGCGCCATCGACTGGATGCTGCGAGACAAGGACAATCCCTCGTCCGTGCTCAACATGGCCGAAGCCGCGCGCAACAACGGCAAGACGGTCCGGACGGCATTGACGCGGGAGGCCTGGGAAAGCGTCAACGAAAACTGGATGACGCTGAAAGAGGCCCTGAAGCGCAAGGTGCCGGAGCGCGATCTGCCCGACGTTCTGACCCTGATCCGCCAACGCTCGGCCTTTGTGCGCGGGGCGATGCACGGCACGATGCTTCGCAATGACATCTACGATTTTGCCAGGATCGGCACCTTCATCGAACGTGCGGACAACACCGCGCGAATCCTTGATGTGAAATACTATGTGCTGCTGCCTTCGGTCGTTTCGGTGGGCAGTTCGTTGGACAACGTGCAATGGCAGACGATCTTGCGGTCTGTTTCCGCCGAGGGCGGATTTCACATGACCTTTGGCCAGGACCCTCGCCCGCGCGAGATCGCCCAGTTCCTGATCCTTGACCGCCGCATGCCGCGCAGTCTCGCATTCTGCGTCGACAAGATACGGTCGAACCTTGGCTATCTGGCGGACGACTACGGCGTGCGATTGCGCTGTCATTCGATGTGCGACCAGCTGGCCGATCACACCATGTCCCGTGACATCGATGAAATCATCGAAATGGGGCTGCACGAGTTCATCACCGATTTCCTCAAGTCGCTATCCGCTCTCGGTGGCCAGACGGAAATCGATTACAGGTTCTATAACTGACCCATGCGCCTCAAGATCAATCATACCACCCACTACACATATGATGAGCCGGTGCCCTATGCCCTGCAACAGCTGCGCTTGACACCCAAGACCGGGCATGGGCAGACGGTCCTTGACTGGACAGTGCGCGTTGAGGGTGGCCAGAAGCAACTGAGCTTCGAGGACCAGCACCACAATACGGTCGATCTGATCAGTTTCGACGCGGGCACGACCGAGATCACGGTGCACTGCGAAGGGACGGTAGAGGTAGAGGATAACCATGGCGTGATCGGCCAGCATGGCGGCTTCATGCCGATGTGGATGTTTCTGCGTTCGACCGATGCCACCCGTGCCGGGCCACTGGTGCGTCGCCTGGCAAGCGCTGTCGAGGGCCAACCCGGAAGCCTTGCCTGGCTGCATGGTCTTTCGGCGGCGACTCGCGCGGCGGTGAGCTATGAGACCGGACGTTCCAATGTCGACTGGAGCGCGGAAAACGCGCTGGATGCCGGGCACGGTGTGTGTCAGGACCATTCCCATGTCTTCATTGCTTGCTGTCGGCATCTGGATGTTCCGGCCCGCTACGTGTCCGGTTACCTGATGATGAACGATCGCATCGATCAGGAAGCAACCCACGCCTGGGCCGAGGCCTGGATCGAAGGGCTTGGATGGGTCGGTTTTGATGTCTCGAACGGCATTTCCCCAGACACTCGATATGTCAGGGCCGCAACCGGTCTGGACTATGCCGAGGCTGCTCCGGTATCTGGAACACGATTCGGCACTGCGGGCGAAGCGCTTTCGGTGCAGGTTCAGGTCCAGCAGCAGTAAAGGCATGCGATGACATATTGCGTAGGGATGCGGCTCGAACGCGGGCTTGTCTTCATGTCTGACACGCGCACCAACGCCGGTGTCGACAACATCTCGACCTTTCGCAAGATGTTCACCTTCGAGAACCAAGGCGAGCGTTGCATCACCATCCTGACCGCAGGCAACCTGGCGACCACACAGTCGGTGATCTCGATCCTTGAGGAACGTACCAAGGCACCCGCCGACCGCAAGCCGTCGATCATGGAGGCGCCAACCATGTTTCAGGTGGCGCAATTGGTCGGTCAGACCCTGCGCGAGGTGATTGCCGCGAACTCGGAAGAAGGGCAGCGCGCGGACGCGGCGTTCAACGCGACCCTGATCGTGGGGGGGCAGATTGCGGGCAGCCCGCCGCGCCTGTTCCTGATCTACCCCGAGGGGAATTTCATCGAAGCGGGCGAGGACACGCCGTATTTCCAGATCGGCGAGACCAAGTATGGCCGCCCGATCCTGGTGCGCGCCTACGAGCCGGACATGAGTTTCGAGGCGGCGGTCAAGTTGCTGCTGGTGAGTTTCGATTCGACGATAAAGGCCAACCTTTCGGTGGGTCTGCCGCTGGACCTGCAACTCTACGAGGAAGGCAGCTGCGCGCGTGGCCTGTCCCGCCGGATCGACGCTGACGACCCTTATTTCCAGGCCATTTCCTCGGGTTGGGGAACGGCCCTGAAATCGGCCTTTGACAGCCTTCCCGATGTAGAGCTCTGAACACCCGCCGACTGTCGTCGGCGGGTACTGTCGTCATTTCTTGCGGCGCGGCGGTGCATCACCACCCTTGTTCAGCGGCTTTCCCGCTGGCCGTGCAAAGGGCTTGCCCGGGCGGTTGGATTTACCTGCGTCTGCCTTCTTTTTGCGAAACGACTTGCCGGGATCCGATTTGTCCGATTGGTAAGGCTTTGCGCCGCTGCCCAGTGGCTTGCCAGAGCGATCGGGTCTGCCTTCACCACCCTGCGGCTTGTCCGAACGCAAGGATTTGGCGCCCTTGGGCGCATCCGCACGATATCGTTTTTCTCCTTGCCCGCTCTCGGACTGACGCGGTTTGGCTTCGTCAACTCGCGCTGGACGGAACGCCTTGGCGCTACCGGGCTTGGACGGACGCTTGGGCGTATGGTCCGGCCGTCCCTCCGGCTTTGACCGAGCGTAAGCCGGTTTCGACGGCTTGGGTGTCACGGCCCTAGCAGGCCTCGCGCCTTTGTCCCTGGTCCCGCTATCCGGCTTTGGCTTGCTCCGGGGTGCCGCAGGTTCGGAGGCAGGATTTTTCGCTTCCGTCCGGTCTTGGGCCCGGACATCATGCGAAGCTTCAGATGCGGTTTCCGTTCTGGGCGCGCGCGGTGTTCTTGGAGCAGGCCGAGCAGGCCGTTCGAAATCATGGTCTCGGCTCTTCTTGGGCGCGCGCGCGCGCGCAGTGTCGGCGGGAGGGCTATCGAGCAGCCGCGCGGTGATCTCACCCTCGACGACACCGGACGGGCCGATCTGGTCGAGGAACCCCTGAACCGCCGCTTCGGCCAGTTCGACATGGGTTTCCTGCGCCTGCATGGTGATCTTGCCGATCTGGCTTTTCTCCAGATTGCCAGCCCGGCACAACAGCGGCAGCAGCCAGCGCGGTTCGGCCCGCTGTTCGCGTCCGACCGACAGCGAGATCCAGCGCGACGGGCCGAAACTGGCCGCCGCCGAGGCCGCGCTGCGCGCGGGTGGCTGGTTCAGTTCCTCGGGCGCGGTCAACCCGGCACGGTATAGACGCAGACAGGCCACAGCGATCTGATCGGGCGTGAATTGTTCCATCAGGCCGGCGGCGATGCGGGTTTCCTCGTCCTCGACCGGATCGGTCCAGAGCGGATCGGAGAGGAGCCGCGCTTCGTCCTTGGCCAGAATGTCCTCGGGCGTGGGGGCCTGGGTCCATTCGGCCTCGATCTTGGCCCATTTCAGCAGGCGCGAGGCTTTTTTGGAAATCTTGTCCGGCACGATCAGCGCCGAAATCCCCTTGCGCCCGGCGCGTCCGGTGCGGCCCGACCGGTGCAAGAGCCCTTCGGTGTTGGTCGGCAGATCGGCATGGATCACCAGGTCGAGATTGGGCAGGTCGATGCCGCGCGCGGCCACATCGGTGGCGACGCAGACCCGGGCGCGCCCGTCGCGCATGGCCTGCAGCGCATGGCTGCGCTCGTCCTGGCTCAGCTCTCCCGACAGGCTGACCACGGCAAAGCCGCGATTGGCCAGACGCGCGGTCAGCCGCGCCACGGCGGCGCGGGTATTGGCGAACACGATGGCGGTGGGCGCATCGTGGAACCTGAGCAGGTTGATGATCGCATGTTCACCGTCGCCGCCCGAAACCTGCACCGCCTGATACGAGATATCGGCATGCTGGCGTTCGCCGCCCAGGGTCGAAATGCGCGCGGCCTGGCGCTGATAGGTCTTGGCCAGTTCCGCGATAGCCGGAGAGACGGTTGCCGAGAACAGCAGGGTGCGGCGGTCTTCGGGTGCCTCGCCCAGCATGAATTCCAAGTCTTCGCGAAAGCCGAGGTCGAGCATCTCGTCGGCCTCGTCCAGCACCACGGCGCGGATATCGGCCAGATCAAGCGCGCCGCGCGTGATGTGGTCACGCAGGCGACCCGGCGTGCCGACGACGATATGGGCGCCGCGTTCCAGTGCCTGGCGCTCGGTACGGGCATCCATGCCGCCGATACAGGTGGCGATACGGCCGCCCGCCTTGGCGAACAGCCATGACAGCTCGCGACTGACCTGCAGAGCCAGTTCGCGGGTGGGGGCCACGATCAGCGCCAGCGGCGCGGCGGGCGGACCAAGCGTTTCGGCCTCACCCAGCAGGGTGGGTGCGATGGCCAGGCCAAAGCCCACGGTCTTGCCCGATCCGGTCCGGGCCGAGACAAGCAGGTCGGCGCTGGCCAATGCGGGGTCGGTGACCGCCTGTTGCACATCGGTCAGCGTGTCGAAGCCGCGCTCGGCGAGGGCATCGAGAAGGGGGGAAGTCATCAGGGGAATGTCCAATAGGGCGCGGGACTCACCCCGGCGCAAAGATTGGGCCATCTAACGAAGAGAGGCGCATTTGTCCATGCCTGACGGAACGAATGCAGGGAATACCGGCTATGTCGCGGCCAGATGGGCGTCTGCTAGCCGATGGCGCGGCAGACATGATCGGCGCAGGCCAGATCCTGCGCCGCGATGCCGAGCGAGCGGTAAAGCGTGATCGCGTCGGGGCCGCTGCGCCCCGGAACCTTGCCCGAGAGAACCTCGCCGATCTCGCCCCTGACATGCGCCTCGCTCATCGCGCCCGTTTCCAGCGCCGAGATGATCTCGCGCGCCTGGGCAAAGGCCGAGGGTCGGTAATCGACGAACAGCTCGGATTTCAGCAGCAGCGTTTCGTCGATTTCCTGCATCGAGGGGATCGAGGCGCCGACCGCGTTCACATGCGTGCCCGGCCCGATCCAGTCGCCGTGCAGCACAACCGAGGGCGATGAGGTCAGCGTGCAGACGATATCGGCCCCATTGACCGCCTGTTCGGCAGTGGCGGCGGCGGTGAAGGCGATGTCGGGATAGTGCACCGACATCCGGTTTGCGAAATCGGCGGCGCGGTCGGGCGAGCGCCCGGCGATCCTGATTTCGGAGACATGGCGCACCAGTGTCAGCGCCGCGATATGGCTTTCGGCCTGTTCGCCCGTGCCGATCAGCGCCAGCACCCGCGCGTCAGACCGGGCCAGCGCCCGCGTTGCCACAGCGGTTGCGGCGGCGGTGCGGATCGCGGTGATCGCATCGGCATCCAGTGCCGCGCGGGGCTGTCCGGTCTCGGCATCGAAAAGCAACACCGTACCGATATGCGAGCTGAGCCCCTTGGCGGGATTGCCGGGAAACAGGCTGAGAACCTTGATGCCATAGAGCGTGGGATCGCTCAGTGCGCCCGGCATCACGCCCAGACGGTTGGTGCCGTCGATGTCCATCACCATGCGCAGCGGCAGATTGGCCTGCCCGTCCGAGACCCGGATCATCGTCAGTTCCACCACCTCGATGGCGTCGCGCATCGGCAAGTGCTGGCGGATTTCTTCGGCGGTGATGACCTTCACAACCTACTCTCCTCTCCGGCAGGCCAGATCGCGTGATCTACGGACAGACCCAGCACTTCGCGCAGCAATCCGGTATAGGCGTCGGGACGGGTGACATAGGGAAAGTGGCTGGCCGCCCGGAACCTGTAGGCGCGAACAGGGTCCAGCGCGGCGCGCAGGCTCTCGCGCATCGGTGGTGAGATCAGATGGTCGTCATCGCTTTGGACGGTAAAGATGCGGTCGCGGGGCAGGCTTTGCGCGGGCAGTTCCGGCGCCGTTTTCAGCGCCTGCAATCGCGCGCGCAGCTCATCTTCGGGAATGCGTCCGCGCACCTCTTGCAGCAAGAGCGGCGCCAGATCGCGATAGGGGTGGTCGGGTGCCTGCCAAGCGCTCAGCCCGGCCTCGAACCCGGCGCGCAGGTCGTCGATGGGCGTCGTGGCAAGGTCCAGCGCATAGGGCGGCACCTGGTCGATCCCGCGAACCGAGGCCAGCGTGTTGGCCGCCACCAGCCCGCAGTCCAGCGCCGGTTCGGTGGCAGTCAGATACTGTGCCAGATAGCCGCCCAGCGACGAGCCGAGAACGGTCGCGCCCTGCATTCCGGCATCTGCGATCATTTGCGCCAGATCCGCCGCCCAATCGCTGATCCCGCCCGAGGCCGGATAGCTCACCGCGAGGATGCGCGCCTCACCCGACAGGGCCGTGATTTGTTGCCAGAAAATATCGGCCCGGCCCAGCGTGCCGGGGATCAGCACCAGCGCGGGGCCGCGCTGTCCTGCCCGGATCACTCCCCAGTCGCGGCCATTCACAAGATGGCGGATTTCCGGGTGCAGGGCCGCAAAATTGTCGCGTTCGGCTATCAGGTCTCGCGTGCCCACACCTCAACCCTTTGCCGCCATCTGCGCCAGCGTCACGCAGGTGCGGGTGGCCGTTGCCATGTCCTGAACCGAGATCCATTCCAGCGGCCCGTGGATACACTGCATGCCGGTAAAGACATTGGGCGTCGGCACCCCCATCTCGGTCAGGCGCGAGCCGTCGGTGCCGCCCCGGATCGGGACCGAGATCGGCTCTATCCCCTCGGCCTCGGCCGCAGCGCGGGCCAGGTCGACGGGCGTCATGTCCTTTTCCAGCCAATAGCGCATGTTGCGGTATTGCGGATAGATCTCGCATTTGATCGCCGCGCGCGGTTCGCCTGCCTGCACGGCGGCGCAGACCTGGCGCAGCAGCTCTCCCTTGGCGGCCAGCCCGTCCCGCTCGAAATCGCGCAGGATGAACTTGATGACCATCTCGGACGAGCCGCCCTCCATATCGGTGGCGTGGATGAATCCGTCACGCCCGTCGGTGGTTTCGGGGGTCATTGTCGCCTGTGGCAGCGTCTGCACGATCTTCGAGGCGAGGTGGATGGCGTTGACCATCTTCTCCTTGGCCCAGCCGGGATGGATCGACACGCCCGTCACCGTCACCACCGCGCGGTCGGCCGAGAAGCTTTCGTATTCGATTTCTCCCACCTTCCCGCCATCCAGCGTATAGGCGAAATCGGCGCGCAGATCGGCGGGCAGACGCTCGCTCACCCCGCGCCCGATTTCCTCGTCGGGGGTAAAGGCCACTCGGATCGGGCCGCGCGCGATATCGGGGTTGTTCAGCAGATGCCGAGCCATGGTCATGACGATGGCAACGCCCGCCTTGTCATCGGCGCCCAAGAGCGTGGTGCCCGAGGCGGTGATCAGGTCGTGACCGATCTTTTCCGCCAGATAGGGGTGTTCGGCGGGAGACAGCACCAGCGCGGGATCGTCGGGAAAGGTGATGTCGCCACCGTTATAGCCGCTGATCACGCGCGGCTTCACGCCGCTGGCGTTGAATTGCGGTGCGGTGTCCACATGGGCCAGAAAGCCAACGGTCGGCCCCGGCGCGGTGCCGGGAATGGTGGCCAGCACAACGCCATAGTCGGTCAGTTCCACATCCTGGGCGCCCATTTCGACAAGCTCGTCACGCAGCAGGTGCAGCATGTCGAACTGACAGGCGGTGCTGGGTGAAGCGGGCGCAGTTTCGTCGCTCTGGCTGTCGATGGCGGCATAGCGCACGAGACGGTCCTGAAGTTCCTGATCAAATGGGTTTTGCATGTCACCTCCTGCGGTTGCCGCGATCAAAGGCGCAGGCCGGGGGCAAGTCAAGCGGGCCGCTACGCTATCACTGAGTGCCGCAAAAAGACGGGGCGGACCGGTCGGCATGCTTTACCTCTGGTCCCCGGACCGCTAGCCATTGCAGGGAACCAGAGGGAAAGGACCGCGTCATGATCGAAACCGTCTCGGAAAACGCCTGTTTCGGCGGTATTCAGGGTGTCTATCGCCATGCCTCGGCTGCGACCGGCTGTGACATGACCTTTGGCCTGTTCCTGCCGGCCGAGGCCAAGGACGGCCCGGTACCCGTGCTGTGGTACCTGTCGGGTCTGACCTGCACCCATGAAAACGCCATGGTCAAGGCGGGTGCGCAGGGATGGGCCGCCGAGCAGGGAATCGCGCTGGTCTTTCCCGATACCTCTCCACGCGGCGAAGGGGTTGCGGATCACGAGGATTACGATCTGGGTCAGGGAGCCGGGTTCTATGTGAACGCCACGCAAGAGCCCTGGGCACCGCATTTCCGCATGTGGGATTACGTGGCCGAGGAACTGCCCGCGCTGTTGGCGGAACATTTTGCCATCGACCCTGCGCGGCAGGCGATCACCGGCCATTCCATGGGCGGGCATGGGGCGCTGACACTGGCAATGAACCTGCCGGGGCGCTATCGCTCGGTTTCGGCCTTCGCGCCGATCTCGAATCCGACAGGCAGCGACTGGGGCCGCAAGCAGCTGACCGCTTATCTTGGGAATGACGAGTCGACCTGGGCCAAGCATGACGCGACATTGATGATGAAACAGGTGGGCTTTGACGGTCCGATTCTGATCGACACCGGGACCAGTGACCAGTTCATCGACCTGCTTCGCCCCGAGGCGCTGGCCGCCGCCATCGCCGAGCGCCGCCAGCAGGCCACCGTGCGGCTGCAACCGGGGTATGACCACTCCTATTTCTTCGTCTCCAGTTTCATGGAAGACCACGTGTCATTCCACGCCGAAGCGCTCTATCGCGATTGAGCAGCGGCATGAGCACGTTCGACTATGACCTGATCATCATCGGTTCCGGCCCCTCGGGTCGGGCTGCCGCGATCCAGGCGGGCAAACTGAAACGCCGGGTGCTGGTGATCGACCGCAAGGACCGGCTGGGCGGTGTCTCGGTCCATACCGGCACCATCCCGTCCAAGACCCTGCGCGAAACGGTGCTGAACCTGTCGGGCTGGCGCGAGCGCAGCTTTTACGGGCGCTCCTACCGGGTCAAGGACCGGATCAGCGCCGAGGATCTCAAGGCGCGGCTGCACATGACGCTCGATTACGAGGTCGACGTGCTGGAGCATCAGTTCAACCGCAACCATATCGACACGCTGAACGGGTTGGCCCGCTTTCTCGGCCCGCACGAGATCGAGGTGGCGACCGAGGCGGGCGATACCACACGCCTGACCGCCGCCAAGTTCCTGATCGCGACGGGTACCAAGACCTATCGCCCCGATTACGTTCCTTTCAACGGCAAGACCGTTGTGGATGGCGATGACTTTCTGGAGATGGAGCGGATCCCGCGTTCGCTGGCCGTGATCGGCGCCGGGGTGATCGGGGTCGAATATGCCAGCATGTTCTCGGCGCTGGATGTGCGGGTGACGCTGATCGAACCGCGCGAGACCTTTCTCGATTTCATCGACCGCACCCTGATCCAGGAATTCACCCATCAGATCCGCGAGAACGGTGTCGATCTGCGGTTGGGTTCCGCGGTGGAGAAGATCGAGGATACCGGCAGCCATATCGAGATCAGCCTGGCCAATGGCCGCCATATCCGGGCCGAGATGCTGCTGTTCGCCGCCGGGCGGATGGGCGCGACCTCGGCGCTGAATCTCGACGCGGTGGGGCTGGAAACCGATCACCGCAACCGGATCACGGTGGATCGCAAGACCTATCAGACATCGGTGCCCCATATCTATGCCACCGGCGACGTGATCGGGCACCCCTCGCTTGCCTCGACCTCGATGCAGCAGGGGCGGGTCGCGGCCTGCCACGCGCTGGAAACGCCGACCCTGCCGGAAAGCCCCTGGTTCCCCTATGGCATCTATTCGGTGCCCGAAATGTCCACCTGCGGCATGTCCGAGGAAGAGTTGCAGGAACGCGGCATCCCCTACGAGGTGGGCGTGGCGCGGTTCCGCGAGACCTCGCGCGGGCATATCATGGGGCTGGAACATGGTATGCTGAAGATGCTGCTGAGCCTCAAGACCCGTCGCGTGCTGGGGGTGCAGATCGTGGGCGAGGGGGCGACCGAGCTGATCCATATTGGTCAGGCGGTGATGAACCTGAAAGGCACGGTGGACTATTTCGTGCAGAACACGTTCAACTATCCGACCCTGGCCGAGGCCTATCGCACCGCCGGTCTGGACGCGTTCAACCGGATGCCCATCCCCGAGGAGTTCAAGGTAAAGCGCAAGAACGGCAAGGCCGAGACCATCGACAAGAAACCCTCGGCCAAAGAGAAATGACAACGCTTTATATCGATGCCGATGCCTGTCCCGTGAAGGCCGAGGCCGAGCGGGTGGCGACCCGGCACCGGCTGCGCATGGCCGTGGTGTCGAACGGGGGGCTGCGCCCGTCGCAAAATCCGCTGGTCGAAACCGTGATCGTGCCCGATGGGCCGGACGTGGCCGACATGTGGATCGCCGAGCGCGCCGGGCGCGGCGATGTGGTGATCACCGCCGACATTCCGCTGGCCGCCAAATGCGTCGAGGCCGGCGCCCGGGTGCTGCGCCACAATGGCGAGGCCTTCACCCCCGCCAATATCGGCCAGCAACTGGCGATGCGCGACCTGATGGCCGACCTGCGCGCTGCCAACCCGCTGGGCGCGGGCGGTGGCGGCAAACCCTTTTCCAAAGCCGATCGCGCCCGGTTTCTTGACGCGCTGGAGCGCGAGATCCGCGCGGCCCAAAGGGACGCGCAGGGTTGAAAACCGGCCCGCAATCCCCTTGGCGGGTGGTATTTTGGGGAAAAGCGACCGCATCCCGCCAGCGGGGGCCAAAACCCCTTGTCAGCCATCCCGACCCCTAGTATAGCGCGCGGGTTCTCGATGAGAATTTGGCGGCGGGGTGATTCCCGCCGTTTGGGTTCGACGAGGGTTTGCGATGCGCGCGGATCCTCCTCTCAACCCCAACGCCTGACAAAAAGGCATGACAATGCAAAGCCAAAATATCCGTATCCGGCTGAAGGCATTTGACTATCGCGTTCTGGACGCCAGCACGCAAGAGATCGTCAACACTGCCAAGCGGACCGGCGCGCAGGTGCGCGGCCCGATCCCGCTGCCGAACAAGATCGAGAAGTTCACGGTTCTCCGTGGCCCTCACGTCGACAAGAAAAGCCGTGACCAGTTCGAGATCCGCACCCACAAGCGGCTCCTGGATATCGTGGATCCGACCCCGCAGACGGTGGACGCGCTGATGAAGCTCGACCTCGCCGCCGGCGTGGACGTCGAGATCAAGCTGCAGTCGTAAGATCGGAGGGTAGAGAATGCGTTCCGGTATTATCGCAAAGAAAGTCGGCATGACCCGGCTGTTCATGGAAGACGGCAAGCAGATCCCTGTGACCGTTCTTCAGCTGGACAACCTGCAGGTCGTCGCCCAGCGCACCACCGAGAAGGACGGCTATACCGCCGTTCAGCTGGGTGCAGGCACCCCCAAGATCAAGCGCGTATCCAAGGCCATGCGCGGCCACTTCGCCGCACAGAAGGTCGAGCCCAAGCGCAAGCTGGCCGAGTTCCGCGTGTCCGAAGACGCGCTGATCGAAGTTGGCGCCGAGATCTCGGCCGAGCATTTCCTGACCGGCCAGAAGGTCGACGTGTCGGGGACCTCGATCGGTAAGGGTTTCGCCGGTGCCATGAAGCGCCACAACTTCGGCGGTCTGCGCGCCTCGCACGGCGTGTCGATCAGCCACCGTTCGCACGGCTCCACCGGTCAGTGTCAGGACCCGGGCCGCGTGTTCAAGGGCAAGAAGATGGCCGGTCACATGGGTGCTGCCCGTGTCACCACCCAGAACCTCGAAGTCGTGAAAACCGACGCCGAGCGTGGTCTGGTCTTCATCAAGGGCGCCGTGCCCGGTCCGAAGTCCGGCTGGGTCACCGTCAAGGATGCCGTCAAGAAGAAAGCACCGGAAGGCCTGCCCTTCCCGGCTGCTGTGAAATCGGCCGCAACCGAAGCACCTGTTGCCGAAGCGCCCGCCGAAGGGGGTGAAGCATGAAACTCGATGTGATCAAACTCGACGGCTCCAAGGCCGGTGACATCGACCTGGACGAGGCCCTGTTCGGGCTGGAACCGCGTGCGGACATCCTGCACCGCGTGGTCCGCTGGCAGCGCAACAACGCGCAGGCCGGCACCCACAAGGTTCTGACCAAGTCGGAAGTCAGCTACTCGACCAAGAAGATCTACCGCCAGAAGGGCACCGGTGGCGCGCGTCATGGCTCGCGCAAATCGCCGACCTTCCGTCACGGTGGCGTCTACAAGGGTCCGACCCCGCGGTCGCACGGCCACGACCTGACCAAGAAGTTCCGCAAGCTGGGCCTGCGCCACGCGCTGTCGGCCAAGGCCAAGGCAGGTGAACTGGTCGTGATCGAGAACGCCGAATCCGAAGGCAAGACCGCAGCTCTGGCCAAGCAGGTTGCAAACCTGGGCTGGAAGCGCGCGCTGGTCATCGACGGCGCCGCGGTCAACGAAGGGTTCGCCCGCGCCGCGCGCAACATCGAAGGTCTGGATATCCTGCCGTCGATGGGCGCAAACGTCTATGACATCCTCAAGCGTGACACCCTGGTGCTCACCAAAGCGGCTGTCGAAGCACTGGAGGCTCGTCTGAAATGAGCGCGAAAGCACAACATTACGACGTGATCCGCAAGCCGATCATCACCGAGAAATCGACCATGGCATCCGAAAACGGTGCCGTGGTGTTCGAAGTGGCGATCGACAGCAACAAGCCGCAGATCAAGGAAGCCGTCGAAGCGCTGTTCGGCGTCAAGGTGAAGGCGGTCAACACCACCGTCACCAAAGGCAAGGTCAAGCGTTTCCGCGGCCAGCTGGGCAAGCGGAAAGACGTGAAAAAGGCCTATGTGACCCTCGAAGAGGGCAACACGATCGACGTGTCGACCGGCCTCTGAGCGACCCAGCTCTTGCAACAGATCGAACCCCGGCTGCCCCGCGCAGCCGGGGTTTTTCGTTTCGCGGGTTGGTGCGGATGTTTCGGGTTGATCATCCGGCCCGCTCTTGGTTCAGTCCGACGCAGGGCCGCTGGTCTGCATTCATTCAGGGCAAGAGAGATTTCAGATGACAATCGAGGCGGTGGTTTTCGACATCGGCAATGTGCTGATCGAGTGGCAGCCGGAACGGTATTATGACCGCGTTCTGGGCGAGGAGCGGCGGCGGCAGATGTTTGCCGAGGTCGATCTGCATGGCATGAACGACCTGGTCGATCAGGGCCATCATTTCACCGATACGATCTATGGCTGGGCCGAGAAATACCCCGAATGGCGCGATCAGATCCGGGATTGGCACGACAACTGGATCGAACTGGCGTCGCCTGAAATCCCGCATTCGGTGCGCCTGCTCAGGGCGCTCAGAAACAAGGGCGTGCCGGTCTTTGCGCTGACCAATTTCGGGGTACAGAATTTCGACTACGCCTGCACGGTTTACCCGTTCCTGACCGAGTTCGACCGGGCCTATGTCTCGGGCCGGATGCAGATGGTGAAGCCGCACGCGCCGATCTATGCTGCGGTCGAGGATGATTGCGGGCTGGCGCCCGGGACCTTGCTATTCGCCGATGACCGGGTCGAGAATATCGATGCCGCGCGTATGCGCGGCTGGCAGGTACATCATTTCACCGGGCCTCAGGGCTGGGCCGCGCGCCTGGTGGCCGAGGGGCTGTTGACCGAAGGAGAGGCCGCATGAGCATACCCCATATTCCCTTTGCCGAGGGCGAGGCCAAGCTGGACTGGCTGGAACTGACGCGGGCGCTGGCCGATGGCCACAGCCTGCCCAAGGCGCAGATCGGCGATACGTTCCTGTATCGCGATCCCGACACGATGCTGACGCGGTCGGCCTGGATCGACGGGCTGGGCATTGCGGTCAAGACCGCCAATATCTTTCCGCGCAACCCCGAGCGGGGCGACCCGATGATCAACGGGGCCGTGAACCTTTACAGCGACCATGACGGGGCGCTGTCGGCGCTCGTGGATTTCCACCTGGTGACCAAGTGGAAGACGGCGGGGGACAGCCTGCTGGCGGCGCTGCGGCTGGCCGACCCCGACGCGCGCGAGGTGCTGGTGGTGGGCGCGGGCACCGTGGGCCTGTCCCTGTGCGAGGCGTTTGGGACGGGGTTCCCCAAGGCGGCCCTGAAGATGTGGAACCGCACCCGGTCCAAGGCCGAGGAGGTAGCGGCGCGGTATGACGGGCTGGAGGTGGTCGACGATCTGGCCACGGCGGTGAACCGCGCCGACATCATCGTCACCGCCACCATGTCGAGCGAGCCGGTCATTCGCGGCGAATGGCTGCGCCCGGGTCAGCACCTGAACCTGATCGGCGCCTATCGGCCCGACATGCGCGAGGCCGATGACGAGGCCATGCGCCGTGCGCGCATCTTTGTCGACAGTTTCGATACTACGGTGGACCATATCGGCGAGTTGATGATGCCGCTGGCCGATGGGGTGATCACCCGCGCCGATGTGGTGGCCGATTACTACGATCTTGATGCTTTCAAAGCGTCGCGCGACGACATCACAGTGTTCAAGAATGGCGGCGGTGCGCATCTGGACCTGATGACCAGCCGCTACATTCTGGACAAGTGGCAGGGCTGACCCTGCCACCCTTTGTTCATGCGGGCACTGGCGCCCGGTTCTCGCGGATCGGCAGGTGGACGATGGCACTGAAAGCTCCGACGCCGACGCCGATCCACCAGACCATGGTGTAATCGCCGTATAGGTCGTACATCCGCCCGCCCAGCCAGACGCCGAGGAACCCGCCCAGCTGGTGGCTGAGGAAGATGATGCCATAGAGCGTGCCCATGTAGCGCAGCCCGTAAAGATGCGCGACAAGGCCCGAGGTCAGCGGCACGGTGGCAAGCCAGAGCGAGCCCATCGCCACCGAAAAGAGGATCACCGACAGCGGGGTGATCGGCAGCAGGATGAATGCGGCTCCGATCACGGTCCGGGCGGTGTAGATACCGGCAAGCAGGTATTTCTTGGGGAAATGCTTGCCCGCCCAGCCCGCCGTCAGGGTGCCTGCGATATTGGCCAGCCCCACCAGCGAGATCGCCACCGCACCCAGCGCCGAGGTGGTGGTGATCCCCATCGAATGTAGAACGCCGCCGGGCAGGATCGGCCCGCACATCTCGGTCACGAAGGCGGGGAAATGCGCGGTGATGAACGAGAGCTGATAGCCGCAGCTGAAAAAGCCCAGAAAGATCAGCGTATAGGACGGGTCGCGAAAGGCGCGGGACAGGATCTGGCCCATGCTCTCTTGCAGCTCGGCCTTGCTGGCCGGTTCGGGCGCGCGCAGCATCGGCAGGGTCAGCACCAGCGCCAGAACCGCCACCGCAAAGACGATGAACACCTGTTGCCAGGGCAGGAAGGTCAGCAGCCATTCCGCCGTGGGCGCGCCGATCACCTGCCCGACACTGCCCGCGGCGGTGATGAGGGCGAGGCTCATCGAGCGGTTGTCGTCGCTGGAGGCGCGGGCGACCACCGCGAGGATCACGCCAAAGCCGGTGCCCGCGATGCCGAACCCCACCGCCCAGGCATAGATCTGATGTTCGAGCGGTGTGGTCGACCAGGCGCTGAGCACCATGCCGCCAGCATAAAGGAGCGCACCGAGAAAGATCGCCTTGCGGTCTCCGATCTTTTCCGAAATGGCGCCAAAGATCGGCTGGCCGATGCCCCAGGCGAGGTTCTGGATGGCGATGGCCAGTGAGAAATCCGAGCGCAGCCAGCCGAACTCCTCGGCGATCGGGATCTGGAACACGCCGAACGAGGCCCGGACAGCAAAGCTGACGGTGATGATGACGCAGCTGACGATCAGGATCGGATTGATCAGGCGGGCCGAACGGTCCATTGGCGGTCTCCGTGGTATTGTTCGCCGGACCCTAAGCTGAAACATGGCGGCGTCAATTCAGGAGTTTTTCGGGCATCATTAACGAAAATTGATGCGAGCAGCGTTAACGGGCCGCTTCTCAAGGCCGGGCAGGTTGGGTATGGCTGCAAAATGACCGTTGTTTCCGATCTTTACGCCGCCCGTGTGGCCGAGGGCACCCTGCATGCCGATACCGCGCAAGAGGCGGCACTGGCCGAGTTCGACCGGATTCACCAAGCATTGAGCACACCGGTAAAGCGCGGGTTGTTCCGCAAGGCGCCGCCGCCGCCTCGGGGCCTGTACCTGTGGGGCGGGGTCGGGCGCGGCAAGTCGATGCTGATGGATCTGTTTGTCGAGGCGCTGGGCGACACGGTGCCGGTGCGCCGGGTGCATTTCCATGCCTTCATGCAGGAGATCCACGCAGGCATGCATGTTGCGCGCAATGAAGGTGTCGCCGACGCGCTGGCGCCTGTCGCCGACGCGGTGATCCGCTCGGTCAAGGTGCTGGCCTTTGACGAGATGCAGATCACCGATATCACCGATGCGATGATCGTGGGGCGGCTCTTTGAGGCGCTTTTCGCTGCGGGCGTGGTGGTGGTGACCACCTCGAACCGCGTGCCGGACGATCTGTACAAGGACGGGCTGAACCGGCAGTTGTTCCTGCCGTTCATCGAGTTGATCAAGGAACGGATGCGGGTGTGGGAAATGATTTCTCCCACCGATTACCGGCAGAACCGGCTGGAAGGGAGCCGCGTCTATTTCACCCCGATCGGACCTGCGGCGCGTGGCGAGATCGAGGCGATCTGGCGCGACCTGACGGGTGGTGCAAGCACGCCGCTGATCCTGAAGGTCACTGGTCGCGACGTGGAACTGCCCGCGTTCCGCAACGGGATCGGGCGGGCCAGCTTCTATGACCTGTGCGGGCGGATGCTGGGACCGGGCGACTATCTGGCCATCGCCGGGGCGGTCAAGGTTCTGGTGCTCGAAGACATCCCGCGCCTTTCGCGCAACAACTTCAACGAGGCCAAGCGCTTCGTCACGCTGATCGACGCGCTCTACGAGGCGCGGGTACGGTTGATCTGCTCTGCCGCCGCCGAGCCGGAAATGCTCTATGTCGAGGGCGAGGGGACGTTCGAATTCGAGCGCACCGCCTCGCGCCTGCGCGAGATGCAGGACAGGGATTGGGGGCAGGCAGGCGATGATCGTCCGTGACACACCCCGCCGACGAGAGATTTTTCTGATCCTGAGCGGATCAGTGGTACCACGCATTCTGCCCAACATCATTGGTTCCGCGCTCTGGGCGCTGCTGGTCCTTGTGCTGCATCGGTATGTTGTCGCGATGCCGCAGATTTCGATTGCTGCGATGGGGGTCTTTGGCCTGTCGTTGTCGCTCTTTCTCGGTTTTCGGAACAACGCCGCTTACGAACGTTGGTGGGAGGCGCGGCGAATCTGGGGCCGGATGGTCTCGGATGTACGGAGCCTGGCGCAAGAGTTGCGGATATTTGCGGGCAAGGGGGCGGATGAAGAATTCATCCTGACCCGTATCCTGGCCTTTCATCACCTGCATCGCGCCCAGCTGCGCGGTGATGAGGTGACTGAAACCTTGAATCACTGGGTTGGCGCGGAGGCGGCCGAGGTGCTGATGCGCAATGCGAATCCGCCTAATGCCGCGCTACAGGACATCGCGACCCGCCTGCACGAGATGGCGGAAGACGGGCGCATCAATGGCTTCGGTCAACGCGCTCTGGCTGAACGGCTGGCTGCTTTCCCCATCGCTCAAGCAGGGAACGAGCGGCTGCTGACCACGCCGCTGCCCTTTGTTTATTCGCTGCTGGTCTGGCGCACGACCTATCTCTACTGCTTGCTTTTGCCCTTTGCCCTGCTCGACGATGCCGGTTGGTTCGAACCCCTGGTCGCGGCGGTGGTGGCTTATGTTTTCTTCGGGTTTGCCGAGGTCACGCATGAACTGGAACATCCGTTCCGCAAGCAGGCGAATTCGGTACCGCTCAGCGCCATGTGCCGGGTGATGGAGATCTCGGTCTGTAACGCACTGGGTCGCGATGTGCCCCCGAAACTTGAACCGGTAAACTACGTTCTCGACTAGGCCGGAGCCAAGCCCCCTCTCTTGAACAGCAAGGGTGCTGACGACGGGCAAGAGCGCCTCGCCCGCCGCGTCTTGGCTCTCAGCCGTTCTCGCGCAGGATGTTCCCGGCCAGGTAAAGCGAGCCGCAGATCAGAACGCGGGCCTCGGGCTCGATTTCGACGATGCGGGCAAGGGCGGTGGCAACATCCGGCGCGGTGCTTGCGGCGAGACCCACCGACCGGGCGGCCTCGGCGGTCTGATCGGCGGTCAGGGTATTCGCTTCGCCCGGGATCGACACGGCGGTGAGGCTGCCCGCCTGGGAGCTGAGCGGGCGCAGATAGCCGGTCACGTCCTTGGTGTTGAGCATGCCGCAGATCAGATGGGTGGGGCGTCCGGGCCGGCTGGCCAGCAGAGCGGCCAGCGCCACACCGGCGGCGGGGTTATGACCGCCGTCAAGCCAGAGCTCGGCCTGGGGCGCGGATTGAACCAGCGGGCCGGTTTTCAGCCGCTGCATCCGGGCGGGCCAATGCGCGCGGGTGACGGCAGCCTCGCAGGCGGCCTCACCCAGGTTCAGGTGACGCAGCGCCGCCAGCGCCGCGCCGGCATTCTCGATCTGATGAGCGCCCAGCAGGTTGGGTAGCGGCAGGTCACACAGGCCAGTCTCATCCTCGAATATCAGGCGGTCGCGCTCCTGACGCACATGCCAGTGCTGGCCATGAGCCAGGACAGGCGCGCCGAGCCGGGCGGCGGTGGCCTCGATCACCTCCAGCACCTCGTCGGGCTGGGGGCCGACAACAACCGGAACGCCGCGCTTGATGATCCCGCCCTTTTCACCGGCGATCTTGGCCAGCGTGTCACCAAGGAACTGTTCGTGATCCATCGAGATCGGGGTGATGATCGACAGCGCCGGGCGCGCGATCACATTGGTGGCGTCGAGGCGGCCGCCAAGACCGACCTCGAGCAGGGTGTAATCGGCGGGCCTTCGGGCAAAGGCCAAGAGGGCCGCGCAGGTGGTGATCTCGAAATAGGTGATCGTTTCGCCGCCATTGGCGGCGTAGCATTCGTCCAGAACGGCCACCAGGTCGGGTTCAGAAATCAGCTCTCCGGCTACCCGGATCCGTTCGTGAAACCGTGCCAGATGCGGCGAAGTATAGGCATGCGCACTCAACCCCGCGCCCTCGATCCCGGCGCGGATCATCGCCTGGGTCGAGCCTTTGCCATTGGTTCCGGCGATATGGATCACCGGTGGCAGACGGTCTTGGGGGTTATCCAACGCAGCCAAGAGGCGCCAGACCCGATCCAGCGTCAGGTCAATGATCTTGGGGTGCAGCGCCATCATCCGCTGGAGGATGAGGTCGGAACCGGGATTGGTCATGATTTGGACGGTTTCGCGGTCTGGGCAGGCTGTTCTTCGGCCTTGACGGGCGTTGCCGTCTCGGGCGCGGGCAGGTCGCCGCGGACCGCGGGCGGCAGGTTCAGCAACATGCGGGTGACGGTGATCAGCTCTTCGCGCAGGTCGGTGCGCTTGATCACCCGGTCCAGCATGCCGTGATCCAGCAGGTACTCGGCGCGCTGAAATCCTTCGGGCAGTGTTTCACGGATGGTCTGTTCGATCACGCGCGGTCCGGCAAAACAGATCAGCGCGTTGGGCTCGGCGATATGCACATCACCCAGCATGGCATAGGACGCGGTCACCCCGCCCGTGGTCGGATGGGTGAGTACAACGATATAGGGCAGGCCCGCCTCTTTCAGCATCTGCACCGCCACGGTGGTGCGCGGCATCTGCATCAGGCTCAGGATGCCCTCTTGCATGCGGGCGCCTCCAGCGGCCGAGAACAGGATCAATGGCCGCTTCAGGTCGACCGCCTTTTGCGCCGCGGCGATGATCGCGTTGCCGACATACATGCCCATGGACCCGCCCATGAACGAGAAATCCTGTGCCGCGGCCACGATTGGTGTGCGACCGATCTCGCCGGTGGCGACCAGCATCGCCTCTTTCTCGCCGGTCCCTTTCTGGGCCGCCTTCATCCGTTCGGGATATTTCTTCTGGTCGCGGAAATGCAGCGGGTCGGCGACCGGCTCGGGCACCTCGACCTCGGTAAAGATGCCGCCGTCAAACAGCGCCTGGAACCGGGCGCGCGGCGTGATCTGCATGTGATGGCCGCATTGGGTGCAGACATTCAGGTTATCCGCCAACTCGCGGTGGAACAGCATCGTTCCGCACTCGTCGCATTTCTGCCAGAGGTTCTCGGGCACTTCGCGCCGGGAGAAGATCGAGTTGATCCGCGGCCGGACGTAATTCGTGATCCAGTTCATGTGGACTCCCCGTGATGCTGCACCCGCGTCAAATAAGGCGATGTGCGCGGAAATGCAATCAGCGTCGCAAGGCGAGCCGGGCCAGCAGCCAGGTAACGAACATGGTGGCAAAGTCGACCGCCAGCCAGGCGCGCAGATGTTCGGTATCGGCCATCGAATAGGGCAGCAGATACAGTGACAGGCCCGACAGGCTGTCGGGCAGCGAGACGATCAGCAGAGCGATCATGTTGTTGAACAGATGCAGCGCGATGGCCGGGCCGAGCGTGCCGGCCCGTGCAGTGATATCGGCCATTAGGATGCCGAACACCCCGGACCAGAGTGCGATGGGCAGCGCGTTTGCCCCCGCCTCTTGTGGCAGGTAATGGCCCAGGGCAAACAGAACCGAGGGCAGCACCATCCAGATCAGGGCCGAACGAAAGCGCGCCGCCAGCGCCTGTTGAACATAGCCGCGAAACAGGATCTCTTCGGCGCCGGTCTGGATCAGCAGCGCCAGGATCGACAGCGGCAGCAACAGCAGCCAGCGCCCCGGCGGCAGGTTCTCTTTCAGGGGCGCGCCCATGTCATAGGGGGGCAAGATCAAGAGCAGCGCCCCCAGCACCAGCAGCAGGCGAAACACTCGCCAGAACTGTTGCAACGCCAGACGAGGCGGGCCGATGATACCCAGCGGTGCGCGGTGTTGAAACAGCCGTGCGGCGATGCCAACGCCCAGGATGACAAAGCCGAAACTGGCGAGCAGCACCAACAGCCCATCGGCCGTGGTGCCACTGGTGAAGCCGGCAGACCATTCCGGGCTGGCGAGCATGTTGACCAACCCGTAGAGCACCATATTGGCGCCCATCACGATGACCCCGATGGCGATGAGCCCGGCGATCAGTCGCCACAACTCGGGCCGGGCCCGCCCTGGCGCGACCAGTTGTTCATGCGGGGCATAGGTGCGGCGATCAGGCATCGGGCTCCTTTCCGCCGTTCGGGAGCGATGCCGGGCGGAGCGATTGGCCGGTGAAGTCTGTGATATTGATCCGTGCCGCGCGCAGGATGTCGCCGGCTTCGACCAGATGTCCTGCCACGGTCTGCAACAGATGCAGCGAGACACCGGCATCGTGCTCGATGACGGCACGAAACTCCTCGGCACCGATACGCAGGAACCGGCTTTCGGTTTCGGCGATCAGGTCCATCGGGCGCGGCTGGCGCGTGATGATAGACAGATCGCCGATCAGTCGGCCCGGTTCGATCAATGTAATGGGCCGCTCGCCCGGTGCATCCTCGGGCCAGCGCAGCGCGGCCCGACCCGACAGACAAAGATATGCGGCGTCGGCGGTCTGTCCGCTGGAAAAGATGACCTGTCCAGCCTGCGCCCGATACCATTGCGCCGAAAAGGCCAGTAACCGCTGGTTGCGGGCATCCAACCGCGCAAAGAGCGGTGTCGCGGCGATGATCTTCAGTTTGCGGTCCAGATCGGCAGTGGCACCGGCGGCAAGGTCTGGCTGGGCCCTGGTCACGCCGTCGATGCGACCGTGCTTGATCTCGACAAAGAGGTCGTAGGCTTCGGGGTTGGCGAAACTGTCTTCCATGAAGATCATGATGGCACGGGGCAACAACTCGCGCAGCCGCTGCCTTGTCCGTAGGCGGCTTTCGGAGTCGTGGCTGGCCAGCGCATTGTCCAGTATCAGGATATCGGGCCGCTTGATGCTGGCGCGGGAAAACGCGGCACGCTCCTGAAACACCGTTGGCAGGTTGGCGCCGCCCAGACCGGCGGGCATGTCATAGATCAGCGCGGCAATACGGCGGCGCAGTCCCGCCTCGGCCAGCACTTCGGCGACCGTGTCCTCGATTGCTTCGGCCTGGGCGCCCGCAACAATCGAGACCCGCCCAAAAAGCGCGTTTTCCAGAACGGTGAGCCGGGGGATATAGACTTGCGGATCGACGGCGACGAAATCGCTGCCGACCAGGGTGCGCAGACGGCTGGCACGGTCGCGGCGGATGGCAAGGATCTTGTCCTTGTACTCCTCGGGGAAGGCGGGGCCGATCTGCTCGGCGGTCAACAGAAATGGCACGGTCATCAGCTGAGCGCGTTCCTCGTCGGACAACGCCTCGACGCCGCCGGAGGCGTGGCGGTCGGCAATGTCGAGCAGGCGCAGATAGACCGCGTCCTCCATACCCATGCGCCGGAACAGCGGGTGCTGTGTCCCGTCGCGCCCAAAGGTCTGGCGCAGGGTTGCCACCACACCCAACGCCATTTCCATTGCCTCGTCGGCCAGACCTTCGTCCCGAAGCATCTGGATGAAACGTCCGTCACCGATCAGCTGTTCTTGCGATATCTCGCGGGCCGGGGCGGCAAAAAGCAGGTTGCCCCCCAGCGGGACCGCAGGGTTGAAACGGTCCGGGTCGAACCGGTGTACCATCGCGGCCAGCCCCCGTTCAGACAGGCGGCGCGCAACGATGTCGCGCTGGGCGACGATCTCGGCGGTGAGGCGCTCGTGCAGGCGTGGGTCGATCCGGCTGCGCAGGGTGCGGCGGAACATGTATTCGTCCAGGCCCATTGCCTCGACCAGTTGGAACCACCAATCGCGGATCTGGTCGCCGTCGGTGAGCCCGGCGAGGCTCGGGTCGATCCAGTCGACATCCAGCGTATCGCCACTGTTGCCGGCCTGGACCGCCTCGACCAGCCGGCGGTCCGGCCGGGTGGGCGCCAAGGGGTCGGCCTGCGGCCGGGTGCGCAGCGGCATCAGCAGGTTGTCACCCAGCGTGCCGTCGAACAGATACGGGCGCGAATGGGCATAGCCGATCCGGGCTGCGATCACCGTCTGGTGCAGCGTGCTGAGTGGATGGCCCGAGATCACCACTTCGCCCCTGCTGGGCAAGCTCTCGCGCGTCAGGAGCTGTGCAAGAGCCGCCCGCTCGGCGGGCCGGTCCGAACGGATTGCCACCCGGGCGCCGGGCGGGATCGTCAGGTCGATATCTTCGAGGATGGTGTTGCCGTCCTGATCATGTACGGTCACGTCGCGCAATTCGATGGCGCCGGTCAGACGCGGAACCTCGTCGGGTTCGCCGTCGAAGAGTGCCGCTGGAATCATGCCCTGGGGAGCAAAGCGTTCGGTCACCACCTGCCAGCGCAGCGACATGTCCTGCACCTGGTTGTAATAGGTCAGCAACTCTTTCCATGGGCTGGACAGATCCTTGTAGGCCGCCAGCGCCGCCACCAGCGCACCCACTGTGATCTGGCCCTTGATCGCCAGATAACCGCCCACCGAATAGAACAGGAACGGGGTCATCTGCGAGATCAGGTTGTTCAGGAACTTCATGAAGAATTTCTTCTGATAGATCCGGAACCGGATATCGTAGAGCCGCCCCAGCCGGTCGGTGATCTGCGCCAGCCGATAGCGCCAGCCACCATTGGTGCGCAGATCGGCGATACCGGCCGCGCTTTCTCCGATTTCGGAGCTCAGGCGGCGCACCTGCTGGATGCGGGCCTTGTTCAGCAGGTTGATTTGCCGCTGCAGGCGCGGGATCAGCCAGGCCTGAAGCGGGATCAGCGCGACCGAGGCCAGCCCGAACCAGACATTCTGCATGAACAAAAAGGTCACGATGGTCAGCATCTGGCCGGCCTGGAACACCGGTTGCGCCACCGCATCCCCCATCAAACCGCCCATCGGCTCGGCCTCGGAGGTGATCATCGACACCAGCTCTCCCTGACTGGTGGTCGTGTAGTAAGCGCGTGGAAAGCGCATCATCCGCGCGATCAGCTGATAGCGCAGACGGCGCAGCATCCGCTCGCTCAACACCCCTTTCATGGTGTTGATCTTCATCTTCATCAGCCCGCTGAGGACCACCATCGCGAGAAAGGCAAGGCAGAGCGCGAACAGGTACTCGATCTGGCTCAGTTCGACGCCCCAAAGGTCGATCCGGTCAACCTGTGCGCCGATGGCATCGTTGATGATCCGCTTGGGCAGTTCGAGCGTGGCGTAAAGAAAGGGAAACGAGATCACCGTCAGCGCCAGCAACGCAATCTGCTGGCGTTTCGAATGTTTCCAGATGAAGGAAAACAGACTGGGCTCCATCACCCACCTCTTGCCGCGGCTGACCCTGAACGACATTTATGCCGACTGTGCGACCCTGGCCGCCCTTTGGACGGTAAGCACTGACCGGCCCGATTACAAGGTAGCCCCCGCGAGGGGCCGCCGCGGTTGGACGGCGGATTGTTTCCATAACAAGAATTTTTCCCAAGGGATCGAGTTATTGGGTTTATTTAGTTAACATCCTTTCGCTAAACAGAGAAAACAGCGCGACACCAATAGCGGCGGACGGGAATGGGCAGGGTTCTGGACAGATTGTTTCATCTGCGGGAGATGCGGCGCTGGCGCCGGGCGGCCCGCAATGCGCTGTCCACCCCCTTGTCCGAGCTGCGTCGCCAGCGCAACCGGGCGCGCGACCTGCGCACCCATCTGGACCGGCTGATCAACGTGGCCGACGGGCGGCTGGCGCTGCCTCTGATCGGCTCGTCCTTCTTTCCCAAGCCACATGGGACCGACTGGTCCTGGCGTCCCGAGCTGTGGCGAGGGCCGCTGGCATCACCGGGTCTGTCCTCGGTACCGACGCGGTCGACCCTCGGGGGCGAGGTGACGCTGTTTCATGATTGCGAATTCTCCGAGCTGACCCTGCGCCAGCTGCGTAACCTGCGTGAGGCTGACCTGGCGCCCTACGGGTTGCGCATGGATGTTTTCAAGTTCGACGGTTCGTTCCTTTCGCTTGTGATCGACCTGCCTGATACGGCGGCAGAGGGGATGACGCGGGCGCATCTGCTGCGGGTCGATACCATCATCGAAAGCGAGAAACCGTTGGAGATCTTTGCCCGTCTCAACATCCGCCACGGCCCCAATACCGAACAGATCGTGCGTGAATTGCCGTTGCACGAACAGGATGTGATGGTGGAATTCGATCTGGCCTATTCGCGGCTGAATGAGAAACGGATCGAGAAGATCTGGCTGGACCTGATCTTTGAAGCGCCCGAGATGAATCAGGTCATTCTGCGCGACCTGACATTCTGCCGCCATCGGCGCGCGGCCCTGTGAGAGGTGACAGAATGAGCGACCTGACCCTGACCAAGATCCGCCTGCGCAACGGTGTGTGGGAGGGGCGGCTGACCGGTGCCCCCACAACCGGCAAACGCCCCAACATCCTGGTCACCCATCTTGATCTGCCAGTCCCGGATGTGGAGCTGGTGGAGGGCACCGACAGCAGCTTCTGGACCCTGACGATCCCGGTGCCGGACTATGCCGTCGCCGATGGGGTGCAAACCTTTCTGATTGTCGATGGTGAAACCGAGAAGAAGCTGGGCGACTTTACCCTGATCGCGGGCGAATCCGTTCCCGATGATCTGCGCGCCGAGGTGGAACTGCTGCGTGCTGAGCTTGACATGCTCAAGCGCGCCTTTCGCAGGCATTGCCTGGAGACAAGTTGACCCGAGCACACAGCTGCGCATTCGGTAGGAGCCTAACCGAAAACGGCCGCACCACCGGAAGGTGATGCGGCCGTGATGTCTGGTCTGCTCGGATCAGTCTGCCGGGGCGAACGCCGAGAGACCTTTGAGGATGTCGATGGCATAGGCCAGTTGATAGTCCTCTTGCCGCAGTTCGGCAGTAGCCTCGGCCTTGGCGCGGTCTTCCTCGATCTGGCGGATCTCATCCTCGCTCAGGCTGTCATTGTTCAGGCGTCCGCGCAGATCGGCCTCCGAGCGCGAGCGTGGCGTGACCCGCTCTTCCTCGGCTTCGGGTTGGCGGCGCGGTTGCTCGACCACGATATCGGGGCTGACACCCAGTGCCTGGATCGAGCGGCCAGACGGCGTGTAGTAGCGTGCGGTGGTCAGGCGCATGGCGCCGTCACCACGCAGAGGCATTACTGTCTGCACCGATCCCTTGCCAAAGCTCTTGGTCCCTACCACGATGGCGCGGCGATGGTCCTGCAAGGCGCCGGCCACGATTTCCGAGGCCGAAGCCGAACCGCCGTTGATCAGGACAACAACCGGCTTGCCCTGGGCCAGATCGCCAAGTGTGGCGTTGAACCGCTCGCCGTCTTCGGGGTTGCGACCGCGCGTAGACACGATTTCACCGCTGTCGAGGAAGGCATCCGATACCTTGATCGCCTGCGTCAGCAGGCCGCCGGGGTTGTTGCGCAGGTCAAGCACGAAGCCGTTGACCTTGTCGATGCCGCCCGCGGCTTCGACCTGCTTGGCGAGCCCCTCTTCGAGGTTGGGATAGGTCTGGTCGTTGAAGGTGGTCACGCGCAGCACCACGCTGGTGCCCTCGGTGCGGGCGCGCACGGCGGTGAGCTTGATGGTGTCACGGATGATCGAGACGTCGAACGGCTCGTCCTCGCCCTCGCGCACCACGGTGATCACGATCTCGCTACCCACCGGTCCGCGCATCAGGTCGACCGCCTTGTCCAGGGTCAGGCCCAGCACGCTTTCGCCATCCACATGGGTGATGAAATCGCCCGCCTCGATCCCGGCCTCATCGGCGGGGGTGCCGTCGATGGGCGACACGACCTTGACGAAACCTTCTTCCTGGGTGACCTCGATACCCAGGCCCCCGAACTCGCCTCGGGTCTGCACCCGCATCTGCGCCGCGTCATCGGGCGAGAGATAGCTGGAATGCGGGTCGAGCGAGGTAAGCATGCCGTCAATGGCTGCCTCGATCAATTCGCCTGCATCGACCTCTTCGACATATTGCGCGCGGATACGCTCGAAAATGTCGCCGAACAGGTCGAGCTGTTCGTAGACGTTGGAATTTGCCTTTGCCTCTTGTGCGACCAGCGGTCCGGCGACTTGGGTTGTGGCGATGATCCCTGCCAGAGTCCCGGCCAGTCCGGCCAAAACGACTTTTTTCATGCTCGTCTATCCATCCTTGTCGGTTTGGAACCACGTTTCCGGGTCCACCGGGCTGTCGCCCTCTCTGACCTCTATATAGAGCGTTTCTGATCGCTCTGTACCAGAGCCATCACCGCTTGTTGACAGAATCGCGCCGATTTCCTGGGTTGCACCGCCCATCAGGCCCACAGGCGTGCCCGCCGGAACCACTTCACCCGCCGCGCCATAGACCTCTTGCAGGCCGGAAAGCACGATCAGCAGATCAGGCTGCGGTTCAAGGATCACGACATTGCCGAGATCAAGCAGCGGGCCACGATAGCGGATCGTCGCGGCGGTGGGCGTGGCGACCAGCGCGCGGGGACGGGTGGCCACGATGATTCCCTCTCGCGTGATACCGGCGGCATCTGCCTGCCCGGCGCGGCGCAGCAGAACCCCTTGTACCGGGAGGGGAAGCTGGCCCTTCAGGGCCGAGATATCAGCCGAAGAGGCGGCGATCTCGCCCTCGGCGATCTCGGACAGCCCGCTGGCAAACCCTTCGAGCGTTTCGGTGGACGAGACGAGGATGGCGGTGCGGACCGGATCCTCGGTGAATCGGCGCGGCAGATCGGTGCGGTCGGCGATGGCCTGGCTCAACTCTGCCCGCGCCTGCTGGATGCCGGTCAACCCCTCTTGCAGGGTGCGCGCGGCGTTCTGTTGCAGCGTGCGCAGGGTTCGCACCTCGGTCAGGTCACGCGCCAGCGCGTTGGCGCGGGCCTGCAATTCCGGGGTCATCTCGGCGAGGGTCATCGCCGAACGCGCGGCACCCAAGGGGCCCGACGGGTGCAGCATCAGCACTGGCGGCGGCGCGGTTTCGATGGTTTGGAGTACCCCGAGAAGCTGCGCCACCTCACCCTCGCGTGCATTCAGTTCCGCGGCCAGTTGCCCCTCGCGGACCGAGGCGCGGCGCAGCCCGTCGCGCATCGCGGCCAGCCCCGCCTCGTAGGCCTGTACGGTGCCGGTCAGGGCGCGTACGCGATCGCGCGCGCTTTCCGCCTCGGCCAGCGCGACCGAGGCCTCTTCGAGCATTCGCGCCGCCGCCTGTGCCGCCTCGGCAGGGTCACCTTCGGCCGGGGCCATGGTGGACCAGAGCATGAGAGACAGCAAAAGCACGGTTCGGCGGATCATGTGATCAGGCTCTCTCCGGTCATTTCGGGCGGTTTGGGCAGGCCCATCAACGCCAGCACGGTGGGGGCCAGATCGCTGAGCCGCCCATCGCGCAGGGTCGCGCCCTCCGGGCCGCCGACCAGTGCCACCGGCACCGGGTTCAGCGTGTGGGCGGTATGGGGTCCACCGGTTTCGGGGTCGATCATCATCTCGCAATTGCCGTGATCGGCGGTGACGATCATGGCGCCGCCGGCCCGTTCCAGCGCGTCGATGACCCGGGCCAGGCCCTGATCCACCGCCTCGCACGCCTTGATCGCGGACTTCAGGTCGCCGGTATGGCCGACCATGTCGGGATTTGCGTAATTGGTGACGATCAGATCATAGCCCGCGCCGATCGCCTCGACGAACTTGTCGGTCACCTCGGGGGCGCTCATCTCGGGTTGCAAGTCATAGGTCGCCACCTTGGGCGATTTCGGCATGAAACGATCCTCGCCCGGTTCCGGGTCTTCCTTGCCTCCGTTGAGGAAGAAGGTGACATGCGGATATTTCTCGGTTTCGGCCAGGCGAAACTGGCGCAAGCCGTGTTGCGCCACCCAGGCACCCAGCGTGTTGACGATGTCGCGCTTGGGAAACACGGTGGTCATGTAAGCATTGTGGCCGTCCGAATACTCGACCATGCCCAGCAGCGCCGACAGCGCCGGGCGGGGCCCGGTGTCGAAATCGGCAAAGCCCGGCTCGCCGATGGCACGCAGGATCTCGCGGGCCCGGTCGGCGCGGAAATTGAGGCAGAACAGGCTGTCGCCATCCTGTACCCCCTCATAGCCGGATAGCACCGAGGCGGTGATGAATTCGTCGGTTTCCGACTGGTTATAGGCGTGGTCGATGGCCGAATGGGCAGAGGTGACGCGACGCCCCTCGCCCTTGATCATGGCGTCATAAGCCTCTTGCACGCGCTCCCAGCGATTGTCGCGATCCATCGCGAAATACCGCCCGGTGACGGTAACGACACGGGCGCCCTTCGGCAGGCGATCTTCCAGTTCGGCCATATACCCGTAGGCCGATTTCGGGGCGACGTCGCGCCCATCCGTGACGGCATGCAGGGCCACCGGCACGCCGGCATCGGTGATCGCTTGGGCGGCGGCGATGATATGGTTCAGATGTCCGTGCACACCGCCATCCGAGACCAGACCCATCAGATGTGCAGTACCGCCCGCTGCTTTGGTCTTCGATATGAACTCCAGCAGCGCGGCATTGTCGAAGAACGAGCCATCCTCGATCGACAGATCGATCTGGCCAAGGTCCATGGCGACCACCCGGCCTGCGCCGATATTGGTGTGTCCCACTTCGGAATTGCCCATCTGGCCGCTGGGCAGGCCCACATCCGGCCCATGGGTGATCAGCCGGGCATGCGGCCCCCTGGTCATGATCATGTCGAATGTCGGGGTCTTTGCCAGATAGGGCGCGTTTGCGGTCTTGTCGTCTGAAAGGCCCCAGCCATCGAGAATGCACAGGACGACGGGTTTGGGGGCGCTCATGTTCGGACTCCGGCAACTGCTCTGGCTGCCTTCTATCCTGTGCCCGGCGGGGGGTGAACCGTCTTTTTCCGCGCAGGCAGGACGTTAGCGTTCACGGCGATAGTGCCTGTGGCAGGCTAGACATGTGGCCATCAGATCCGGCAGGCTGCGGCGCAGCGCCGGAAGAGTGTTGGGGCGCAAATCGCGCGCGGCGCGCGCGGCGGCCCGGGCCAAGGCGGAAAACTGGCCCCAGTCCTGCCAGATCAGGCTGCGCGCGCGGCTGTGCCTGTCCATATGAGGTTCCGAGAAGCGTTCGGGCAGCGTATCGAGCACGTCGACCAGATCCGCCTGCGCCGCGCGGGCCGTAGGCCGGTCAAAACGGCGGCGCTGGGCGATCATGTCCATCAGAACCCCCAGTGCGGCCTTGGCCTGACGCATGGTGGCCTGACGCGCCAGTACCGCCTCGTCCCGGACCACCGGTTCATCGGCGCCCAAAGGCGGCGAACCTGAAAGAGCAGTCAGGCAGACCAGCAGAGCGCCCAACAGGCACAACCGCCTGAAGAGACGGCGCAACAAATCGGTCTGGATCGGTCGGGGCACGCGCCTGCCCTTTCTGGTGGTTGCCTCTGTCGCGGCTCCAGCATCGGTGAGGCAGGTTACCGGGCAGTTAAACCTGGCGAATTCCCTCAGTCCGCCGGCGAAGCGTTTTCTCTGTCGGGCCCGTCGTGCTTGCGGCTAGTCTGTTCGCATGACCCTTACACCCCGTCTCGATATCCTGGGCGCCGCCCTTGCCGATTCCAGCCGCGCGCGGATGCTGTGCGAGCTGATGGACGGCCGCGCCTATACCAACAAGGAACTGGCCAGCGCCGCGGGTGTCACCCCGCAGACCGCCACCGCGCATCTGCGCCGGCTGGAGGAGGCGGGGCTGATCCGGGCCACCCGCAGCGGGCGCTGCCTGTATCACCGCATCGCCGGGCCCGACGTGGCCGAGGCGCTGGAAACCCTTTCGGCGCTGGCACCCAGCGATCACCTTTATCGCGCGCAGCAGCGCAAGGGCGCGCGGCTCAAGATGCTCGAGGCGCGCAGCTGTTATGACCATCTTGCCGGGAGGCTGGGGGTCGCGATTACCCAGGCGTTGCTGGATCAGGGCGATCTTGTGCCGGACGGGGCGCAATACCGGGTCGTTCCCTCCGAGCGTTGGGGCAAGCTGGGCGTGACCCTGACCGGGCGGGCGCCGCTGGCACGGCCCTGTCTGGACTGGACCGAGCGGCTGTCACATGTGGCGGGGCCGGTGGGGCGCGAGATGCTGTCGTATGCGCTGGCGGCGAATTGGCTTCGGCGTCTCCGGGGCGAGCGCGGGTTGGATGTGACACCCGCCGGTGCAGCAGCGTTGCGCCAGATCCTCGGCATCAGATGGGAAGGCGGAACATGCTGCCGGCACTGACATCCGACCGCTTCACCACCCAGACAGGCTGGCGGTTGCTGGTGCAGGTGCCCGAGCCGGATTGCCCTAGGGTGATCGCGGCGGTGACCGCCGAGGACCCGCTGGTCTGGGGCGACTATGACCGGGTGACCTTTGCCGCCCCGGGGCAACAGAGCTTCCGCTCGCTGCCCGGCGGCGCCAATGCGCCCACCGCCGATGCGGTGAGCGTGCCCTGTCTGGAGCTTTCGTTCTTTTTGTCGGGCGATGCCGCGCGGCTCGACGCAGTGCTGAACGCGATCTATCATGTCCACCCCTATGAGGAGCCTGTGGTTCTGGTGGTTCCGGCTCTGCGAACCTGTCATATCCGGGGCTTGGACGAGGAAAATCCGAACCGGTTCTGGAACCGCGAGGCGGCTGACTGGGTGCCGGACACACATCGCCGCGATGTGGCCGGGCCACCCCAATCACAGGGAACTGTGTCGCGACAGGCTTGATTTGCCCGCGATTTCCGGCAAGCTGGGCGTATGAACATGTCGCCTCCCAGCCCGTTCTCTGCCGGTCAGGCCCCGGCGCAGGTTGCCTTTGACAGACGCGAAATGGCCGTCATCCTTGGTCTATACGGGCGCATGGTCGCCGCAGGCGAATGGCGGGACTACGGCATTTCGATGCTGAGCGACATGGCCGTATTCTCTGTCTTTCGCCGTACTGCCGAACATCCCCTTTACCGCATCGAGAAACGCCCGCGCCTGCGCAACCGTCAGGGCATGTACGCGGTGGTCGGAATGGACGGGCAGGTGCTGAAACGGGGGCAGGACCTGAAATCGGTGCTGCGGGTGCTGGAGCGCAAGCTGATCCGGGTGGTCAACCCGGACTGATTATTCTGCATTCGAGCCGGGGATGCCTCCGGCGGGAGTATTTGCGACCAGAAAGAAGCGTCTCAGCTTTTGCCTGCGTGGCGCCTAGGCGTTGTCTTTGAGCAGGCGCTGTTTCTGCCGGTTCCAGTCGCGCTTGGCCTCGGTCTCGCGCTTGTCGTGGATCTTCTTGCCCTTGGCGATGCCGAGCTTCATCTTGGCGATGCCCTTGTGGTTGAAATAGAGCACCAGCGGCACCAGGGTCATGCCCTTGCGCTGGGTTGCGTTCCACAGATTGGCCAGTTCCTTGCGCGAGACCAGCAGCTTGCGCCGCCGCCGTTCCTCGTGCTTGAACATCTTGGCCTGCTCGTAGGGCGGGATATAGGCGTTTACCAGCCACAACTCGCCGTTTTCCACGGCGGCATAGCTGTCGGCGATGTTGGTGCCGCCCGCACGCAGCGCTTTGACCTCGGACCCCTCCAGAATGATGCCGCATTCGAGATCGGACTCGATCGCGTAATCGAACCGTGCCCGCCGGTTTTCGGCGATCACCTTGTAATTGGGGTCTGAGTTCTTCTTGGCCATGGGGCGCAGATGTAGGCGGCTTGGGCCGCCCTTGCAAGCGCGCCTGTGTGCAAGGGCGGCTGGTTTCAGCTGTTGGGGCGCACGCGCGCTGCGGTCTTGTTGGCGAATGCCTCCAGCCGTTCGCGGGCGGCGGGCTGGGTGTTCACGATGCCGCCGACATATGCCTCGGCATAGGCGGCGTCCAACCCGGACATGTTCTGCATGTGGCTGATCGCGGAACAGATGGCGAAGTTGGTCAGCGGCAGGTTGCTTGCGATCTTGTTGGCCAGTTCCATCGCCATGTCAAAGCTCGACCCTTCGGTGATGTACTGCGCCAGGCCCAGATCGGCAGCCTCTTGTCCCTGATAGACACGGCCGGTCAGGATCATGTCGATCATCCGGTATTTGCCGATCATGTCCGACACGCGGATCGTGGCGCCGCCCCCGGTAAAGATACCGCGCTGGCCCTCTGGCAGGGCGAAATAGGTGCTCTGGTCCATCACCCGGATATGGGCGGCGCTGGCCAGTTCCAGACCGCCGCCGACAACGGCGCCCTGAAGCGCGGCGATGATCGGCACACCGCCATATTCCATCTTGTTGAACGCCTCGTGCCAGCGCAGGCAGACATGCATGAAATCGTCCGCGCTGCGGTCGGCCTTCCAGTGTTCGACAAGGTCGAGACCGGCGCAGAAATGATCGCCTGCACCGGTCAGCACCACGGCGCGCACGCCCTTGCGATGGGCCGTGCTGAAGAAGGTGACCAGCTCTTCGATGGTGGCGACATCCAGTGCGTTGCGCTTCGTCGGGCGGTTCAGCGTCACGATGCAGACGCCATTGTCGCGCAGGTCGAGGTCGAGGTTGGTATAGCCGGAAGTTACATCCTGGGTCACGGGCATGTCCTTTCGAATGGGGGCGGGCCCGATTTGCGGGCCGGTATCGGGTTCTGGATCAGAGTGTTGCGGTCAACAGGCTGTCGCCGGTATCGGTGATGCGGCTGTGCTCGGCCGAGCATTCGACCAGCACCTGCTGGGCAAAGATATCGGCGGTGGCGATCTTGGCCTGTAGGAATTCGGCATCGCCGCCCTTGGCCAGTTCGGCCTCGGCGGCCAGCGCCGACAGGCCAAGCTGCCAGCCTGTGGCCAGATTGCCGGTCAGCATCAGGAAGGGCACGCTGCCGGCATAGGCGCGGTTGGGGTCCTGCCCGGCGGTTGCCAACAGATGGTCGAGGCTGGCGGTAAAGGCCAGGCGAGCCTCGGCCAGGCGCTGGGCGATCCGTTGCGCTGCCGCGCCACCGTTGGACAGGTCACCCTCGGTCGCGGCGATCATCTCGGCAAAGCGGCGCGCGGTACGGCCGCCATCGCGCAGCACCTTGCGACCCAGCAGGTCATTGGCCTGAATGGCGGTGGTGCCCTCGTAGATCGGCAGAATGCGGGCATCGCGATAGAACTGCGCCACGCCGGTTTCCTCGATAAAGCCCATGCCGCCGTGGATCTGGACACCCAGCGAGGCGACCTCGACCGCGCGCTCGGTGCAGAACCCCTTGACCAGCGGCACAAGGAATTCGGCCATGGACTGCGCCTCGGCACGCGCCGCTTCGGGTCCGTGTTCGGCCAGGTCGAGCCAGCCACCGGTGGCAATGGCCAGCGCGCGGCCACCCTCGGTCAGGGCCCGCATCCGCAGCAGCATCCGGCGCACATCGGGGTGCTGGATGATCGGCACCGCATCCTGGGCCGAGCCGTCTACGGGTCGGCTTTGTACCCGGTCACGGGCATAGGCCAGCGCATGCTGATAGGCGCGTTCGGCAATCGCAACACCCTGCACACCCACCGCATAGCGAGCCGAGGTCATCATGATGAACATGTAGCGCAGGCCGCTGTTCTCCTCGCCCACCAGATAGCCGGTGGCGTTGTTGTATTCCATCACGGCCGTCGGGCTGGCGCGCACACCCAGCTTGTGCTCCAGGCTGACGCAGCCCAGCGTGTTGCGCAGTGCGGTCTCGCCGCCCTCACCTTCGAGCAGTTTGGGCACCACGAACAGGCTCAGCCCGCGCACCCCTTCAGGCGCGTCAGGGGTGCGGGCCAGTACCAGATGCACGATGTTTTCCGACAGGTCATGTTCGCCAAAGGTGATGAAGATCTTGGTGCCGCTGATCGCATAGGTGCCGTCATCCTGCGGTACCGCCTTGCAGCGCACCCGGCTCAGGTCACTGCCCGCCTGCGGCTCGGTCAGGTTCATGGTACCCGACCAGCGCCCGGTGATCAGCTTGTCGAGATAGAATGCCTTTTGTGCCTCGGACCCGGTGATCGACAACGCGTCGATGGCGCCGTTGGTCAGCAGCGGGCAGAGGCCAAAGCTCATGTCGGCGCTGTTGACGATCTCGGTCGCGGCGGCGCCAACCACCTTGGGCAGGCCCATGCCGCCATGTTCGGTCGGGTGGCTAAGGCTTTGCCAGCCCATTTCGACGAACTGGTCATAGGCGGCCTTGTAGCCCTCGGGCAGGACGACCCGGCCATTTTCCAGCCGCGCGCCCTCGGTGTCGCCGATGGTGGAAAGGGGGGCGATCATCTCGCCGCAGAAACGGCCAAATTCTTCCAGCGCGGCGCGGGCATCGTCCAGCTCGATCTCGGAATAGGGTTGCAGCGCTTCGACCTGCGACCATTGCGAGAGGTGTTCGATGGCGAACATGATGTCACGGACCGGCGCCTGATAGGTCATTCCCAATTCTCCATTCCTGTTTCAATGTGCCAGCTAGAGGAGCCGAAACTTGCGATCAACGTCATTGTGAGACAAATTCCTTTCCAATCGCGCCAAACCAATGAGGGGCCCGGACCATGCGCAGACCGGATACCGCCAGCCTGGCGACCGTGTCGCAGCCGTTTATCGAGGATTGGCTGTCAGCGCTGCGCCGCTGCTCGGCCGAGGCCGAGATGGCCGGTTTTCTGGAGCGATCCGGGCTGGGGGCGATACATGACCAGCCCGGCGCGCGGGTGACGCTGGACCAGATCGTGCGCCTCTACAAGATCGCCGCTGTCGAGACCGGCGACGAGATGACCGGATTATGGAGTCGCCCGATCCGCCATCGTACCTTGCAGCATCTGCTGGCCACGGTGCGGGAAAGCGGCTCGCTGCCCTCGGCACTGCACCGGTTTTCGACCTTCTGGAACCTGCTTCTGGATGATTTCCAGTTCGAGTTGCGCACCGAGGGTGAGCGGATCGACCTGTTGCTGCTGCCGCAGGGCGATGACCAGGTGCAGCGCTTTGGTCACATGCTGATCCTGAAACTGGCGCACGGGCTGCTATCCTGGCTGGCCGGGCACGAGGTTCCGGTGCGGGCGGTGCATTTCGCCTTTGACCGCCCGAGCTTTGCCCAAGACTATTCGGTGATCTTTCCCGCACCGGTGCATTTCGACGCTTCGGCCTCGGGCCTGTCCTTTGATCTGGCGCAACTGTCGCCGCCACAGACACGCAGCAGCGCCGAGATGGATGCCTTTCTGGCGCGGGCCCCGCGCGACTGGATCTTCACCAGCTATCACGAGCACAGCCAGTCGCTGCGGGTGCGCGCCTTTCTGTTTCGTTCCGACTGGGTCGGCTGTTCCCTGTCCGACACGGCGCAGGCGTTGGGCATGAGCAGGCGCACCCTGACCCGGCGGATGGAAGAGGACGGAACCAGCTTTCAGGCGATCAAGGACGCACTGCGCCGCGACATTGCCATCCGCGACCTGCGCGAGGGCCGCAAGAGCATCGAGGAGATCTCACAGGATGTGGGGTTTTCCTCGGCGGCGAATTTTCACCGGGCCTTCCGGCGCTGGACCGGTTCGACACCGCGCTCTTACCGTTCGGGGGCTGAGCGGGCCAGCACGGTATAGACGGCAAGCGCCGCCATGGCCGGCAAGAGCAGCGTGTCTTCGATCCGTGTCAACGTCTCGGCCGGATAGCTGTACGCCTGATCGAGCAGGTTCACCGTCGCAACCGTCCGCCCACCCAGCACGATGGGCAGATTGACCACCGCGTCGCATCCAAGGCGGGCAATCAAGGGCTGATCGGGGAAGACGGCGGCAATCTCGGCGGCAGTGTTGTCGACAAAGCTGCGTTGTTCCTCGATCACCTGCCGGAACCAGCCATCCTGCGTCACGGGCTTGCGACCCGAAACCGGGTAGCTGTCCGGCATGTTGGAATAGACACGCAACGCTTGCCCCGCATCGAGGTCGATCAGCGTGACCGTAAACAGGCGGGCGGGAACGCTCGCGCGCGCGAGACCACAAAGAGCGTCCAGAGCCTGAGACCCATCAAGGGCCACGGCGAGCCTATTGGCAAAGGTCGGCAGGGGCGTGTCTGTCATGTCGATCGATCCCGTCTGCTGTGTCCGCTCTTGGGGCTGAGTGCTGGTGTCCGTGTCGAGGTTAGGTGCGATTCCTTCGCCGGTCACGCGGCTTGGCAATGGAATCGGTGACTCGATTCACTGTCGATCAGCCGGTGAATGGTGGCGCTCGCATAAAGGGCTACTATATATAGATGACGCCCTGAAAATTTGCTCGGTTCTTCGCGGCTTCGCGCCTTCATGAGGGTGTTCAACCTTCCGTGCAGGCTTCCAAGGCCAAATTCTAAGTAATTGATAATAAGCAATGAATGAAGATTTTCGCCTGTTTTGTGAGTTTTTTGTGAAATTGGGGTTGCGGGTCCCGGAGGGAGAACGTAGATAGCCCCTCACCGGCGCTGCTGAGGCAGGGTCGGACGGAGAAAGCGGCTCAGGCCGCCGACTTCGGAACAAAAAACGAGATGAGGTTGACGCGGTTTGCGCCAGAAAGATTTGGCGCTTCGTGTTGATTTTTGTCTCACGCTCTTTGACATTATTGGATGACTGAAGAGATATGTGGGCGGTTTGGTTCGTTTCGACGGATTGATCGTCTGTATAT